>JAJZJJ010000070.1 GCA_021810175.1 Acidobacteriota bacterium
GCGCGGTCGCGCAAATCCCCGCACTTCTCCGGTCAGAAGCAGATGTCCGCCGCCAACCGGCCAGAAGCAGTTGATGTGGCTCATCAGCCGCTGGCTGTGGATGTAATCCATCTGGCAGGTGGCCTGTACGTTCATCGTGTTCGACGGCTGAAACTCCTGCCGCCGCAGATTCTCGATCCTCACCCGCGTCCGCAGCTTCAGATCCCCAAGATCGCCGGTGATCGTCGCCGCCGCGTGCAGATCGCCGCGCCACCCGCTGTCGAAACCCGCCAGCAGCCGCGTCACCTGACCCAGCTGTGCTCCGCTCCACTCCGCATGCAGAGCCACCGGCATCGCATTCAGGTCCGTAGCCTTGCCCAGCGAGCCATCCACATGCAGATCGCCTACGTCGGAAAGATGCAGCACCCGGTCCGTCCGCAGCGGCTGCGCCTTCAGCCGCAGACGCCACTCCCCGCCTCCCGCCTGCCACATCGTGAACCTGGCGTTCGACAGCGAGAACGGCCCCTTGACCAGGCCTTCCTTGAAGTTGATCCTCGAATCGGTGGCCTCGATATAAGGAAACCGCGGATGCGCTCCCGGCCGCCGCTGCGCCGTCGGGGCGGCCTTCGTGTGCGACGCCCGCAGCAGCACCGAGCCGATATTCCACTGCCCATCCGGAAGCCGAACCAGATTCAGACTGGCTCCATCCAGGCTGATCCGGCTCACCTCCAGCTCTCCCCGCCAAAGCGATGTCAGCCGTACGCCCGCTACCACCGAATCCGCATGCAGCACCGGCTCATGCCCGAATGCCGGATCTTCCTCCACCGTGAAGTTGCTCATCGCAATGCCCGGCATCGGCAGCAACTGCAGCGACATGGAGCCCACATAAACGGGCCGCCCCAGCGCCCTCGACATGCTGGCCGTGATCGTCCGCTTGTATTTGCCCAGATTCACCAGCGGCGGCAGAAAAAACGCCAGCAGGACCGCGCCGATCACGCCGGCGAAGATCACGAGCTTTCGCCATCTTCGCCGCGCACCCGGCGCCGCTCCGGTCTCAGGGCCGTCCGTTCCGTTCATGGTTAGCGCACCAGGTGGAAAGTCCGCTCCCAGCGTGTGCCCGTGAAGAAGTGGAAAGTCTCATACAGAATCCACGAGACCTGATCGCCCACCGAGGTCTTGTACTGCTCGCTCTCCGGCGTCCGGAACGACCAGTAAACGAACAGTGGCCTTCCCACGATGTTCTTCCGCGGCACAAATCCCCAGTAGCGGCTGTCCAGACTCACCGGACGATTGTCGCCCATCACGAAGTACATCCCCTTCGGCACCACCAGGTTCCCATTGTGAATGTAGGATGGCAGAGCCTCAGCCCATTCCGCCGTCACATCGTTCCCCTCGGCCGGCGGTACATCCGGAAATTCGTCCCGATACGGAGCGTAGTCCGAATAAGGCGGCTTCTTCGCGTACGGTTCGTTGAGCCGGACCCCGTTGCGATACACCACCCCGTCCTGCAGATGGATCCGATCGCCCGGAATGCCGATGACCCGCTTCACCAGGAAAAGATGCGTCCCGTTCGCGTTGAGCGTCGGCTTGTAAAAAACGATCACCTCGCCGCGCCGCACATTGTGCTGATAAACAAAAGGCGTCCACTTCGCGGACGGCGCCAGCGTGATCCGGTCCACCATCACGTGGTCGCCGATCAGCAGCGTCTTCTCCATCGACGACGACGGAATCACGAAGTTCTGCGAGATGAAGGTGATGATGAAGAACAGCGGCACCAGCACGCTGCAAATCGATGCGAACGCTTCCAGTGGCGTCTCTTCGGCCTTTTTGGATGACTTCTTTTCCGGAGATTGTTCCATTCGTTCTCAGCGGATGATATGAAAAAACCGGTCCCAGCGCGCAAACTCTCTCAACCTGCCGAGAATTCCGCTTTTCTGTCCGAGTCTATCATCCAGGTTCAGCGCGGGGTCGGTCGCCGACGGTTCACGCAGCGAGAAATAGATGACAAATGGCCGCCCCTCGATATTCGCCCGCGGAACAAATCCCCAGTAACGGCTGTCGCGACTAAAGTTGCGGTTGTCCCCCAGCACAAAGTACTCGCCCGGAGGCACCACCAGATTCCCCTGATGCACGTCCTTCTGCATCTCGGCCCACCACCTCGGCGTCACCCCCGGATCGGTGTAGCCGCCGTTCGGAAAACTGTCCCGGAACGCATCCGGATACGCCGGCTCGAAGGCCACATACGGCTCGCTGAGCGGCTTCCCGTTCACCCACGCCAGTCCGCCCTTCAGATGCACCCGGTCCCCCGGCAGCCCGATCACCCGCTTCACCACATGCTCATGCGGCTTCAGCGGATAGTGGAAGACGATGATCTCGCCCCGCCGGATCTTTCCCTCCGGCAGCAGCCAGCTCCACACACTCGGCTGAGCGTAGGCCGTCTTGTTCACCAGCAGAAAATCGCCCACCAGCAGCGTCCGCTCCATCGACTCCGACGGAATCCGGAACGGCTGCGCGATGAACGTCATAATAAACAGCGCCACCACCAGCACCACCGCCAGCGAGCGCGCCATCTCCACCGCCACCGCATCGGCGAAGTCGGCGACCGGCGAGAGCACTCGCCCGCCGGGAACCGCCATGGCGCTCTCCGGATTCACGCCCACCGCTTCCGGCGTCGGTTCTGGGGTCGTGCTCACTCCGCTTCTCCCGCCTCCCGCAGCCGCTCCATCGCCTGCTGCGCCGCCTTCTGTTCCGCCATCTTTCTCGTTGGACCGGATCCCCCGGCGAAGGTCTCCCCGGCCACCCGCACCTCCACAAAGAACACCTTGCGATGATCCGGCCCTGTTTCGGCCGTGGTCCGGTAGTCCGGCTGCCCCAGCTTCCGCGCCTGCAGATGCTCCTGCAGCGCCGACTTGAAATCGCCCGTCCCGGCCCCCGTGCGCAGCTGCCCGTGCAGGTTGCCCGCCTCCGGCTCGATCACCAGCCGCTCAATCGCCTGCCTCGCCGCCTCCAGCCCCGCATCGAGATAAACCGCGCCCAGGACCGCTTCCATCGCGTTGGCCAGCAGCGCCAGCTTGGCCCGGCCGCCGCTGCGTTCCTCGCCCCGGCCCAGCAGCAGATACCGCCCCAGCCCCAGTCCGCGCGCCACCTCCGCCAGATGCCTGCGGCTCACCAGCACGCCGCGCAGCCGTGTCAGCGCGCCTTCGGTCTGATCCGGAAATCGCCGGTACATCGACTCGGCAACGGCCAGCCCCACCACGGCGTCGCCCAGAAACTCCAGCCGCTCGTTGTCCTGCCGCGGCGTCTCGCCCGCCCCTCGCTCCTGCGGACTCTGTTCCCACGCCAGCGACCGGTGCGTCAGCGCCTGCGTCAGCAGCTCTTTCCGCTCAAACCTGTGTCCCAGAACCTCTTCCAGGTCTTCCAGCCGCTCCGTTCGCGGCTTCCGCTCCGCCTTCGACACCTTCAGCCCGCCCTCCGCCTGAGCGCTGCTGACTGGTTCACTGCGGTCTGTCGAGGTTTCCATGGGCGGCTGCGGCATCTCTCATTATCGCAAAGAGAAGCCGCCAAACCAGTTACTGCGGGCTGGAGTTCCCGCTGGCCGATGGGGCCGCCGGCGCCGCGGGCTTCGTGGACACCGGTTTTCCCGTCGCCTCGCTCACCGTTTGCTCGCTCGGAATCGTATACGGCTTCTGCAGCCCGGCGTTCGCCGCCTGCCTCGTATCGGCGTGATCGTCGCCCGCCGCCAGAGCGGCCCTGTACTGGGCAATCGCCCGCGCACGGTCGCCTTTCACGTCCAGAATCCGCCCCAGAAAGATGTGCGACCACGCCAGCGTCCGCGGATCCTCCGCGTTCACCACCGCCTGCCGAAACGCCGCCTCCGCATCCTGCATCTTCCCGCTCATCAGGTAGCCCTGCGCCAGGATAAAATTCGCCCGGCCCACATTACCCTTCTGCGTCGTCACCACTTCCTGCGCCAGCGCCATCGCTGCGGCCGTCTTCCCATTCACCAGATCCAGCTGCGCCAGCTCCAGCCCCTTCGGCGCCGGCGCCGAATGCGTCATGGTTTCCGCTGCTCCGTGTTTGGCAAAGACCACATGCTTTGCCACGGAAATCTCGGAGTTGATGTCCATGCCGTAAACAATCGGCCCAATCGCCTGCCCCAGGCTTTCCGGGCTCTTCTCGAACTGGATCAGCTGCTTGTAGAAATACCCTGTCATCACGAAGCCCTGGGCCATATCCCTCTCCACCCACCGCTCGCGAATCTCGGCCACCTTCTCCAGATCCGCCCGGCGCGCCTCCATGTAGGGCACCGCCTGGCTGTGCGTCAGTCCCGAGGGAACCTGCGTCACCTTCACGCCCGTATTCGTGATCCGCGCCTCGATCGCCTTGATCAGGCTCTCCACCGTCAGCGACATGATGCTGTTCTTGAAGTTGAACTGCAGCGGCGCATCCTGCACCGTCTTCAGAATCGGCTCCATCCGCGTCATCGCGCCCTGCCAGTAATACAGCATCGGCTCAATCACGAAGTGCAGATACGCGTGCCGCACCTGGCGCATGTAGATCTGCCCGTGCTTCGGCGACGCCACCACTACGTAATCCGTCCCGTACACCCGCATGTTCGTCTCTTCCGGAGACAACATCGGCTCAATCACCACCAGAAACCGTAGCCCGTTTGCCGTCGACGCCGGCATCTTCAGGTAGTAATTCGTTTTGACGATCATCTGCGTCAGTGCCCCGTGCAGATGTTGCACAATCGCGTCATAGGCCGGCCGGTTCTCCAGCCAGATCAGGTGCAGATCCGCGTCGTTCACAAACCGGCGCAGCAGCGGCAGCATCAGCTCCACACCCACCGCGTCCGGCGGCAGATTCGATTCCGGTACCGTCGGCGTCAGCCTCGGCGGACGCGAGAGATAGAGCGCCAGCGACACATATTGCGCGAGGCTCTGCGACGGATCGTTCAGCTGGTGATCGTTCAGGTAGCGGCACAGCCGGTTGCGATCCTGCTGCACCTGCGGCGACTTCTCAATCACCTGATTCACCTCGCGGCGCACCACCAGCCGCACCGGATCGCTTTCATTTAGCCCATCGTTGTACCCACAGGCGTTCAGCGCCACCGCCATGTCGAACACCGGCTCGCTCGTCTGCAGGCTCACCTGCGGTCCAGCCGGATCCATCAGCCCCGGCCCGTGATTCGTCCCCGCTGGCTCGCCCTGATCCGCGGACTGATCCTGCGCTTGGGGTGCCTGCGGCTGCTTCGCGCTATTGCTCCCCCGCAGAGCGTCGTTGGGAAGCCTGCTCGAACTGGACGACGAGCTTTGCTGCGCCATGCAGCACGCGGCTGACAGGATCACAGCCATAGCGCAACACATTGAGGAACGAAGAATCTGGGTGGGAGACGGCATATTTTGATTCAGGCAGGCTGGACTGCATTCCAGTCTATGCATCCGCAGAAACAGGGTCAAACCTTTCCACACCGCATTCGCCGGAGCCCGTCCGCCCGTCCTCAGGCCGGCAAAATCAGGCATCCGCTCCGTCCAGACTGCGCCTGGCGTATCCTCTCCCAGAGATCGAGTCCTCCATGCCCGGCAATCCCACATCCGCTCCCCACGCTGACGCCGGCCGCTATATCGCGATGCTCGGCGCTGCCCTCGACTGGGCCGGCGTCCAGCTCGTCTCTGAAGCCTGCGCGCTGCTCCGCCAGGCCCTCCGCCTCAGCTCCCATCAGCTCGCCCCGGTTCTGGCGGACTGGAACCGCGGCGAGCTGGCATGCCGGCCCATCGAAGCCGCCGCACAAGTCCTGGCCCAGCACGGCCCAGGCTCGTCCTCGGCCATTCGCGATCGGCTCGAACACGGCGGCTCGCATCACGCCGCGAGGCAGGCCGTCGCCAGCGCGCTCGAACACGGCTCGCCGCTCACCGTCATCGCGGAGTCAGTCTTCGCCTACGAGCTCCCCGCCGTCAGCGAAACCGCTCCCACCAATTTCCTGCATGGCCCGTCCGGGCGCGCCGCGACCGTCGCGCCCGCCGACCTCACCGAGAACGTCCGCCGCTCCCTGGTCTGCGCCCGCATCGTCTCTCATGCCCAGGCCATCGCCCTCCTGCGCCTGGCAGCGGCACGCCACGGCTGGCCGATAGAAATCCCCACCCTCATCCGGCACTGGAACAGCAACTCCCACGCACTCAGTCCCCTGCTCGGCAAAATTCAGGACGCCTTCGCCCGCGACCCCGCCCTGCCCAGCCTGCTGCCGGATCCCTCTCTTACCGCCGTGCTCGCCGAATATCAGGCTTCCTGGCGCAAGGCCATCGTCAAAGCCATCGCGCTCGGCGTGCCCATGCCCGCATCCACGGCCGCGCTCGCCTTCTATGACTCTCTCCGCAACAACAACCATGCTTAAGCCTCTGGGTGCACCAGTTGATCAACTCGCACCCGGAATCTGTCAGCGGATGACAACTTGCTGAACACTGCTGCAGGGCCCCGGCTCCCACCGCAACTTTCCTCCGCATTGTCGATCTAATAAGCAGGGAGACATATGACAATGCCAAGGCTCAAACCGATTCTGATCACAGCCCTGGCGGCTCTGTTCGCACCGGCCCTTTTTGCTCTGGACATCCAGAACCCTCCGCCGGCTCGCATTGCCGGCCCAGGTACTCTGAATTACATCGAGGGCTCCGCCGCCATCGACGGAACGCCCGTCAACCTGAAAGCCACCCGTTACCCCACGCTTCAGCCCGGACAGGTAATTTCCACCACCAACGGCCGGGCCGAAGTGCTGCTCACCCCCGGCGTCTTCTTCCGTCTCGGACACAACAGCTCCGCCAAAATGGTCTCGCCGGATCTCACCGATACCGTCGTCAACCTGCAGCACGGCAGCGCCTCCGTCGAAGTGGACCAGATCTACCCCCAGAACGACATTCACATCCTCGTGGACCGCGTTCCCGTACAGCTCATCAAAACCGGCTACTACCAGTTCGACGCCAATACCGGTCAGGTGATGGTCTTCAGCGGCAAAGCTGCCGCATTGAAGCCCAACCGGCGATTCGTGGCCATCAAGCCTCACCACCAGCTGAACGTGAGCGAGATCGCATCCGCAAGGCCGCAGCACTTCAACGAGAGAGTGGAAAGCGAATCCTCCCTCTATCGCTGGAGCAGCCTGCGCTCCGACTATATGGCTCAGGCCAACCAGCAGATGGCCGGCGAGTACGGCCCCGGCTATTCCGCCGGCTGGTACTGGAACCCCTACATGCTCGACTACACCTTCATGGGCCCCTATGGCTTCGATAGCCCCTTCGGCTGGGGATTCTATCCCTTCGGCTTCATGGGCGGCATGGGCTGGGGCGGCTGGGGTATGGGCTGGGGTTATCCCGGCTTCTACGGCGGCGGTTTCTACGGCGGTGGTGGCGGAGGACCGATCGGCCACATCAACCAGGGACGCTTCCATCGCATCTTCGGCGGCAGCGGCCCCATCCCCAATCGCGGCGGCTTCGGCGGTAGTGGCTTCCGCGGCGGCGGTGGCTTCCACGGCGGCGGTGGATTCAGCGGTGGCGGATTCCGCGGCGGCGGTGGTGGTGGATTCCACGGCGGCGGTGGCTTCGGCGGTGGCGGCGGCCACGGCAGATAATCCCCTCGCATAAAAAGCAAGAGCCCCGGGCGAATCCGGGGCTTTTGCTTTTCATCCTAGGCCTGCGAAATTCCCCGCTATCGGCCGTCCTTGAGCCGGCTCGCCAGCCGATCCGGCAGCCCAGCCTTCAAAATCCGCTGCTGTGCCTGCTGCACGTCGTAGGGCACCCGATGCCAGGTCACCTTCTTCTCCACATCGTCGTAAATGGCGAATCCCGCCCGCCAGTCCCCGTCCCGCGGCTGTCCCACCGATCCAGGGTTCAGCAGATACTTCGCCCCATCCCGCAGTTCCAGCTCATAGCTTTCCGCTTCGTCGCGCGTGGAGTACTGCGGCATCAGCCGGAACCACTCCTCATCGTTGGTCGCGAAGCCGCCCTGCACGTGCGTGTGGCCGAAGAACGTGATGCGCCGCGCTCCCTCCGCCTTCAGCGCCGGCCACGCGTCCCGCACCGTCACAATGTACTCGTTCTCGTCGATCGGCGACCCGTGTACGCAGCTCACCTGCGGCCCATCCGGAGAAATCGGCCCCGGCATAAGCTGCCGCAGCCATTCGCGGTGATCGCTGGTCAGCACGCACTCGGTCCACAGCGCCGCCCGCTGCGCCACCGGATTGAAATCCTCCACCCCGCCCAGCCCGCAGCACGCCCGATCATGATTCCCCCGCACAAAAACGCTGCCCAGCCGCCGCGCCTCTTCAATCACCTCGTTGGGATTGGCGCCGTAACCCACCACATCGCCCAGGTTCCACACCGTGTCGTACTCCGGCGCAGCAGCCAGCACGGCCTTCAGCGCCTCCAGATTGGCATGAATATCGGAAACAAGCAGTACACGCATGGAAATAGATGGTTTAATTTCCACTCTATCGCATTGGAATGACGATCCCCGGCTCTTCCGCCGGTTTAAACCGCCCGCTCCTGCCGCCGCATCCGCACCCAGTGCCCGGGCTCAACCTCACGCAGCGGCGCTTCTTCCTCGCCCACAGTCGTGCCCAGTGTTGCCAGCGGCTCGTTCAGCTCCGTCCGCATCGTCGGCACTGCCCCCAGCAGGCTGCGCGTGTACGGATGCAGCGGTGACCGAAAGATCGCCTCCCGCCCCGCCTGCTCCAGCAGCAGCCCGTGGCGCATCACCGCCACCCGGTCCGCCACCTGCGACACCACCGCCAGGTCATGCGAGATGAAAAGCATCGCCAGCCCAAAACGCTCTCGCAATCCGGCCAGCAGCTCCAGGATCTGCGCCTGCACCGTCACGTCCAGCGCCGTCGTCGGCTCGTCGGCAATCAGCAGCCGCGGATGATTCACAATCGCCATCGCAATCAGTATTCGCTGCCGCTGTCCGCCTGAAAACTGATGCGGATAATCCCCGTACCGCCGCGCCGCATCCGGCAGCGCCACCGCCTGCATCGCTTCGATCACCCGCTCCCGCACCTGCTTCCGGCTCAGCCCCCGCTGATGCGTCCGCACCGCCTCGGCGATCTGCTCGCCCACCGTCATCACCGGATTCAGCGCCGTCATCGGCTCCTGGAAGATCATCGCGATCTCCCGCCCGCGCAGCCGCCGCAGCTCCTCGCGCCCCATCGTCAGCAGATCGCGCCCGTCAAACTCGATCCGCCCCTCCACCGCCCTGCCCTCCGGCAGCAAGCCCAGAATCGCCAGCGACGACACCGACTTGCCCGATCCCGATTCGCCCACCAGCCCCAGCGATTCGCCCGCGCCAATCTCCAGCGAAAGCCCGCGCACGGCCTCCACCC
>JAJZJJ010000071.1 GCA_021810175.1 Acidobacteriota bacterium
ATCTCCGACGACGAAAGAGATTGAGCTTTATCTCACGCTGATCGCCCACCTGAGCGCGCAGACGGGAATGGCTGGTCTGAGAGTCACAGTGGCGTATCCGAATGCCATGCATTCAGGCGCGACGACCAATTTCCTGGTTATCTCCACCGGCCAGGATAACGCCGGGCTGGCGAAGATCGACAAGGATATGCCGGTTTCCGTCGGGTCAACGGGGCTAACGGTTCGCGACACTTCAGGATTCTTCACGCGGTTTCATCACGCCTGGTGGATGCTCAGCACCCACGATGAATCGCCCTCCGGGGAGCTGGGCACCATCGGGATTCCGGATGCGCTGATCGAGCAGATCGAGTCGCCTTTCAAGAGCGGGCGCAGCATTGTGATTTTCGATGTGAAAGACAGTGCCGACTACGATCCGCTGATGGCGCGGTTCCTGGATAACGCTCAGTCCAGCGCTATTAGTGGGACCGTTACGATCATGCATGGGCAGGTCTTCCAGAGTTATCGAATTGGCAATAATGTGTTCCATGTCGGCATACTGCCGTGGTGGACCGCACTGGGGATCTGGTTTACCCAGGTTCCATGGATGGTGGATCTAGCCGTTCTCGCCATCAGTTTTGTATTTGCAATCTGGATTCGGAGCTGGCTCCGCGGCAAGGCTCGCCGTCGGCTGCAGCTTTTGGAGGACTGACCGTTTGCGCCTGGGCCGGATCATAGTCTCATGTTTGCTTCTCGCGTTCCTTGCCGGTGGTGCGTGGGGCCAGTCTGCGTCCTGGGCGCTGTGGTCTGCTTACAGCACCCGCTTCATCGACAATCAGGGCCGCGTGATCGATTACCAGAGAGGCGACATGACCACCTCCGAGGGGGAATCCTACGCGCTGTTTTTCTCGCTGGTCGCCAATGATCGCGCCCGCTTTGATCAGATTCTCAACTGGACTCGGAATAACCTGGCGGACGGTGACCTCACCACGCATTTACCCGGCTGGGAATGGGGTAAAGCTGCAGATGGGAAGTGGGGACTGCTCGATTCGCATACCGCCGCGGATGCCGATCTCTGGATTTGCTATGACCTGGCCGAGGCCGGTCGTCTCTGGCACGAGCCACGCTACACCGCGTTAGCGAGCATCATGGCTGAGCGCATCGCGCATGTGGAAGTCGTCAACCTGCCCGGCTTTGGCCCCATGGTTCTGCCTGGCGATGCGGGATTTCATCCGTTGCCCGATGTGTGGCTGCTGAATCCCAGCTATGTTCCGCTGCCGGTTATTCAGCGCCTGGCTGTTCTTAACCCCTCCGGACCATGGTCGGCGATCACGCAGCGCCTTCCAGCGTTCCTGCGCCACAGTTCTCCCCGCGGCTTTGCCATGGACTGGGTTAGCTATAGCCCCACAGGCGGATTCCTGCCGGCTGGCCAACCCGGCCCCAAGGGGAAGCCCATCACCAAGCCCAAAGGAAGCTATGACGCGATTCGCGTTTACCTATGGGCAGGGCTGTCGAATCCCGAGGCTCCTGAAAGCCGGGCCGATCTGGCCGCGGTCAGCGGCATGGCCGCCTGGCTCGACAAACATCTCTTTCCGCCGGAGACCGTTTCCGCCAGTGGCATTCCCGGGAAGACTGATGGCCCGGTCGGATATTCCGCGGCGGTTATCCCGTATTTGATTGGAATGGGAAAGAAGTCCGGAACCCAGCAGGACCGGCTGGAAGCCCAGCTTGACCCTGCCACAAGGCTGTACGGTCGCCCTCCGGCCTACTATGATCAAAATCTCGCAATGTTTGCAAAGGGTTGGCAGTCTCATCGCTTCCGATTCAGCGGCGATGGGAAGTTGGTTGTTCCATGGAAGCACTGAAGAGGTTTCGGCAAATTCGCGGATTGATCGCGGGCGCCAGCCTGATGGCGTTCGTGTGCGCCCCAGCTGCGTTTGCAGCGGCGCAGTCGCCTGCCGAACAGCTCCTGTTACAAAAGGCCCAGGTCCTCGAACAATCCGGACACATTGATCTGGCCGCCCAGTCGTGGAAGCAGATTCTCCTCTCCGATCCCAACAACCAGCAGGCGCTGGCCGGGCTGGCGCGCTGGGCCAGAATCAGCGGGGACGAGGCTGAAGCCAAAAAATATATTGACAGACTCAAGAGAGTTAACCCCAACAACCCAGCGATTAACACCATTCAAAATCTGGTGAGCCGGAAGGCGCAAAACCAGATGCTGACCCGCGCCGCCGATCTGGCCAGGTCCGGGCAGAACGCCGAAGCTCTGGCCATTTACCACAAGGCCTTCGGGGACAATCCGCCTGATAACTGGGCCAAGGCGTATTACGACACCGAGGCTTCCATGGCATCCACGCGACCGGACGCCATCAACGGCCTCCGCGGTCTGGTGAAGCGGTATCCGGATAATTCGGAATACGCGATTGACCTCGGCCGTGTTCTTACTTACGACGCCGCTACACGCGCCGAGGGCGAACGGATCCTTCAGAAATATCGCACCGACGGAGCCGCCCAGGCCTATCTGCGCCAGGCGCTGCAATGGGACGTTCAGAATCCTGGATCCGCGACGATGATCCGCGAATACCTGAAGAGCCATCCCGATAGCCAGCTGGCCAGCGAACTCGCTCAGACCGAGGCGCGTCAGGCCAGGGAATCGAACGGTTTCGCCCGGACTCCCGCCGAGCGCGCCGCATACCTGGCGCTTTCGGAAAATCATCTGAAGCTTGCCGAGCAGCGTTTCATGGCGCTGAATGCCGCCAATCCAGCGAATCCCCGCGTCCTTGCCGGGCTCGGCTTTCTTCGTATGAAACAGAGCCACTTCGGAGGCGCCATCAGTTATTTTGAGCAGGCCCAGCAGAATGGCCTGCACAGCCGCATTGTGGCTCAGTCCCTGGCCACCTGCCGTTTCTGGTTCACCATGCGTCAGGGAACCAGCGCCATGAATGGCAACCGCCTGGACGATGCGATCACGGACTTCCGCTCCGCGCTGGCGATGCGTCCAGGGAACACTAACGCGCTGGGCGCCATGGCCGGTCTGTACATGAAAATGCAGGAGCCTGCCGCGGCCATTCCCTATTACGAACAGCTCCTTCATCACCAGCCGGGATCCGAAGCAGCGTGGAAGGGCATTTTCATGGCCCGCGCTCAGGCTGGCGATTCGGCCGAGGCTATCGCTCTCACTCGCCGTTTTCCGCTTTCCGTCAGGCGCGACGTGATTCACGATCCCGATTACCTGCGCACCCTGGCTTCCGCCTACAGCAATCTGGGCCAGGATGCAGAAGCAAGGCAGGTGCTGGCGAATGCGCTGCGGCTGCCCCAGATGGTGACCGCAGGCAGCATGCGCTCGGAGACGCGTCTCCAGTTCGCTGGGCTACTGGCTCAGGACAAGCAGTACTCGCACGCAGCTGCCGTGTACCAGGTGATGATCGATGACAATCCGGACAATATCAGCGCCTGGCAGGGCCTCGTGTCCATGCAGCATCTCGCCGGAGACGACGCCGGAGCGATCCAGTCGGTCGAGCGTATGCCTCCGGACGCCTACGAGGAAGTTCTGCGCAATGGAAACTTTCTGTCGATGCTGGCGGCGATTTATCAGGAGCAAAATCATCCCGACGTGGCGGAAGGCTTCCTGGAGCGCGCCGCACAGGTCTATCAGGCGAACGGGCAGGCTCTGCCCATGTCGCTCCAGTTGCAGATTGCCTCCATCGACCTGAACGGCAATCACGCACAGGGCGCTTATCGCATCTATCGCAGCGTGTTGTCACAACATCCCGGCAACCTGAACGCGTGGAAGGGGCTGCTCTCCGCGCTCCACCAGACGGGTCACGACGCCGATGCACTGGCCCAGATTCAGGAGATTCCCCAGACGGTTCGCGAACAGCTCAATCGCGATATCGAGTATCAGCAGACGATTGCGGGTATCTACTCCTCCACAGGGCACCCGCAGGCTGCGCTGGGCATCATTTCCCGCATTCAGGCTCATTACTACGCACAGCACATGGCCGTGCCGCCTGCCGTAGAGATTCAGAACGCGTGGCTGCTTTTCAACACCGGCGACAGCCGCGCCCTCTACCCGGAGCTGATGGCGCTCGGCGACCGGACCGATCTCACGGACATCCAGCGCCGCCAGGTGCAGACCATCTGGGCCTCCTGGGCGCAGCGCCGCGCGGCTCAGGAGGCGAAAAATGGGCAACTGCATCGGGCCATCGAAGTTCTCACGGCGGCGGCCCAGGCTTTCCCTGGCAATCCCGCTGTCAGCAAGGCTCTGGCTGCCGGATATGCCCAGGCGGGACAGCCAAAGCAGGCGCTGGCCATCTACAAGGCGATGGATCTCAGCGATGCCTCGGCGAACGACTACCAGAGCATGATCGGCGCCGCACTTGGAGCCCAGGACATGAAGACCGCGGAGCTGTGGCTGCGTGAAGCACTGCGGAAATATCCTCGCGACCCGAAGATCCTCTCATCCGCCGCTCGTTTCGAATCGGCGCGCGGCGATAATGTCCGGGCCGCGGCCTATTGGAAAGCTTCTCTCAACGCTATGCCCGTGGTTAGCCCTACGGCGGAGCTGGCGCATAAGCTCGATCATCCCGACCTGGTCCAGCAGAGCCGTCTTTCCGGCGTTGGCGGCCTTGTTGCTCTACTCAATCCCAACGGTAATCCCCTGGGCCGTGGTGGCGCTGGTGCAGTTGCCCTGCCCGGCTACCGCAACCCGAATCCCACCCCCGATATGACGGCGAGCAACCAGGCCTACGGGCCGGACCCCTATTACATGGGGACAGCCCCCGTTCAGCTCAATCGGAATCAGCCCGTTCAGAACCAGATCACCGAAAGCAATCTGGGTAATCCGGAGCCTTCGCGGCGCGTGATCCGGCAGCGAACGACGGAGCTTCCTCCGCCTTCCACGTATCTGAGGAAACGCCGTTATGAGCGTGCGCCGCGAAAGGCTCCTCGCTCAACGTCCACCTGGGTGGTTCCAGGAACCGAAGTCAGGCGCAAACCGCGGAGAACCCACGTCCAGACAGGTGTGTTCAAGCCGGAAGCCGAGCTGGAACTGCCGCCTCCGCCAACACCCGGAAACGGCGAGGTTGTCGTTCCGGTTCCTGGCGGCGAGTCCTCCGGCTCAGGTAGGCAAGAGGAAGCCAGCAACTCCTGGAGGCCCCTGCGTGTGCCATCCTGGTCTGATCGCTCCGACGGTGTCACAGCGGCTGGCTCGCCCGGAGATTCTGGCGGCAATGTTCATCTGCATCTCTCCATTACCTCGGCATCCGTGATGCATCCGGAGACGCAGCAGCCTTCCACGCAAATCGCCCAGCTGCAGCCACAGGAGATCACTCTGAGCACCAGCCCGGTGCTCACTGAAATCCCCAGCGCCAGCGACGCCGCGATGAAGCGAGCCGAAGACGCGCTGCGGACCGCGAATCGGCCTATCGATCCGTCGCTCTTCCAGGCTCAGTACATTACGCCATCGAATGAAATTGCCCAGCAGACGCCGCCTGCTCAGCCACGAACCGTCTTCCAGCAACCCGAGTACCAGCAGCCGCCGCCCCAGTACCAGCCCACTTACGAGCGCCCTCCGGCGGTGCAGGACAATTCTTCACCCTCCTATGAGGACCAGAGCGAACCGGCGGCGCCATCCGGGGCCACCGACAACCAGCTGATGCAGGAGAACCTGCCTCCCCTGCGCGGACCCTATCGCCGGACGCCCATCCTGCGTATGCCCGATCCGCGCCAGGAGGCCGAGCGGCAGCTAGCCAGCATCGAGGGCGGTTACAGCCCCTGGCTGGGAGGTTCCGGCTTTGTCAACCATCGCAGCGGTACCGCTGGTTACGACTCGCTTGCAGCTCTTGAGGCGCCTTTTGAGGCATCGGGGATGCTTGGAACTGCGGCGCGCGTTACGATTATCGCCACCCCGACATTCCTCGACGCGGGAGTGCCCACCACATCGCCCGTCCTCAATGGGGGCATCAGCGAGCAGCTGGGCACGGCTCCCGCGAACGCTGTTCTGGAGCAGCAGAATGCCTACGGCGTGGCGGGCCAGGTTCAGATTGCCGCCCAGAATTTCGGCGTGTCCCTTGGCTATACGCCCTACGGCTTCCTCGTGAACAATGTGACTGGAAGCCTGAACTGGAAGCCGGCCAACGGTCCCTTCACTTTCACCCTCACACGGGATTCTGTTACCGATTCCCAGCTCTCCTGGTCCGGTCTTCACGATCCAGGATCCGCGGGTCCCGGTTTTGCCGGCAATATCTGGGGCGGAGTTATATCCACCGGCGGTGAGGTTCAGTTCGGCCGCGGCGGCGCGGACTCCGGCTACTACGTCAGCGGCGGCGGACAGCACATTACCGGCGTTCACGTCGAGACCAATGACCGCGTCGACGGCGATGCCGGAGCCTATTGGCGTGTGAAGGCGATTCCTGACGAGGGAAACCTGACTCTGGGCGTGAACTTCTTCGGGATGCACTATTCCCACGATCTCGACTACTTCACCTATGGGCAGGGCGGCTACTTCAGCCCGCAGGCCTATTTCCTGGCCAACGTTCCGGTGACCTGGAACGGACAGTACGGCGACCGCGTTCATTACAACGTCATTGGCGCCTTCGGTGTTCAGGCTTTCCAGGAGGACAGCTCGCCCTACTTCCCGCTCGATCCCGCCATTCAGACAGCGAACAAAAATCTCTCCTATCCCAATCTCACCAGCGTCGGAGACAACTACGATCTGAGCGCGCACGTGGCTTACCACCTCAGCGATCACTGGTATGCCGGTGCTGCGCTGGAGATGAACAACACCCGCAGTTACAACGACCAGCAGATCGGATTCTTCGTCCGCTTCCTCATCCGTCCCCAGTACGCCGCGGATAAGGGTGCCACCGGACTGTTCCCCATGCACGGGCTGCGTCCCTTCCTGGCTCCCTGATCGAGAATTGCCGCCCTGGTGGATTGGGTGCCACCTCCTGATTTCGCCGCTCTCGATTTCCTTCGCTTTTCTCCGCGCCTGAGGCGATAAACTCGCCCTATGGGTCGGAATTCAGAGCGGGGATCGAACGGTAAACGTGGGCCTGCTGTCGCTTCCCCCGAAACGGAGCGCGAAGTCTCCGCAGCGACCCGCAAAATCCAGATGCTGCGATCCCTGCAGTGTGGCAACAAATTTGAAAAGGCCGCGCGCGCTCAGGGGGCCGTGGTCATAGCGGGCGTCGACGAGGTGGGACGCGGCGCACTGTTCGGTCCGGTGGTGGCCGCTGCCGTAATTCTGCCCCCGGATACGCGCATTCGCGGATTGCGGGATTCCAAGCAGCTTCTTCCCGAAGACCGCGAGCGTCTGGCAGCTATCATCCAGGCCCGCGCCATGGCGATCGCAATCGACGAAGTCGACGCCGCCACCATTGATCGCGTGAATATCTATCAGGCGTCACGCATGGCCATGACGGCCGCGGTGCTGCGCCTCCAGCCGCAGCCGGACCATCTGCTCATCGATGCCATGCGCCTCGATCTGCCTCACGCCCAGACCAGCATCGTCTATGGCGACTCGCTGAGTATTTCCATCGCTGCGGCTTCCGTGATCGCCAAGGTTTACCGCGACAAGCTGCTCTGCGAACTGGACCGCGAGTACCCCAACTACGGCCTTGCCTCGCATAAAGGCTACGCTACACCGGAGCATCGTCAGGCGCTCCGGAAGCTTGGTCCAACCCTTCTGCATCGAAAGAGCTTTACGCCCGTGGCGCAGGCCGAACTGCCCTGGGAACAATTCACTCTTGAGGAAGACTCCGCTTGTCCTATCGACTCCTCTGTGTAACCGCGCACCCCGACGACGAAAGCGGCGGCTTTGGTGGCGCGCTGATGCTGGCCGCTCAGGCTGGTGTGGAAACCAGCGTTCTCTGCTTCACGGATGGACAGGCCGCCCATTTCCGCGGCGAAGTCGCGGTGGGCGAAGACCTGGGCCAGGTACGCCGTGCCGAGATGGCCTCCGCCTGCCGGGTCCTCGGGGTCACCCATCACGAGGTTCTGCATTTTCCCGACGGCCAGCTTGCCCGGCAGAACTTCCAGCAGATGGCCGGTATCGTGGTTGCGCATATCCGCCGCTTTCGTCCGCACGTTGTACTCACCTTCGGGGGCGATGGCGCGGTCAATCTCCATCGCGATCACACCATGATCTCGGTTGTTACCACCGCCGCCTTTCACTGGTCGTATCGCGAAGACATGTTTGCCGAAACGGGCCTCGCTCCCTGGACTCCGCAAAAGCTCTACTACACCAGCACGCCCTTTGTCTCCGTGCGCAATCACCCGGAGCTGGCCGGCTCCCCAACCGGACCCTGGTCGCTCTCGCTCGATCTCGGCGAGACTCTTGGCCAGCGCAAGGTCGAAGCCTTTGCGCAGCACCGAAGCCAGCAGGGCGTGCTCCAGCGCGTCGGACCGGACCGCATTCGCCACATGCACGTCGAACGCTATCTGCTCGCCGCCAGGCGTGGCCAGACTTCGGTAACCGATGATAAGTCCATGTTCGCGGGCATCGAGGACCGCGAAGAGTAGACTTTTAGGTTTGCCGGGCGGTTGCGGACATGGTGCCGCCGCGGCCTCCGGCAGCGCATTTCCCTGAGCCGCTCATGAACGAACAGGTCATTCGCACAAAACTCTACGGCTTTACGCTTCTCAATCATCCGCGCCTGAACAAGGGCACCGCATTTACCGCGGAGGAGCGCGACGCCTTCGATCTGCACGGTCTGTTGCCGCCGCATATCGGCACGCTGGAAGAGCAGATCCAGCGCCGCAAGAGCATTTTCGACAGCCAGGCCACGCCTTTCGCCAAATACTCCTTCATGCGAGATCTGCAGGACATTAATGAGACGCTCTTCTACGCTCTCATTGCCCGCTATATTCGCGAAATGATGCCCATCGTCTACACCCCCACAGTGGGTGAGGGCTGCCAGCGCTTCAGCGAAATCTGGCGTCGCCCGCGCGGGCTCTTCCTCAGCTATCCCAATCAGGAGCGTATCGAGCGAATCCTTGCCCACAAGCGCTACGACAACGTGAAGTGTATCGTCGTCAGCGATGGCGAGCGCATCCTCGGCCTTGGCGATCAGGGCGCCGGAGGGATGGGGATTCCTATCGGGAAAATGGCACTGTATACCGCTCTCGGCGGCATTCATCACGCAGAGTGCCTACCCGTTCTGCTCGACGTTGGCACCGATAACGAGGGCCTGCTGGCCAACCCTATCTACATCGGCTGGCGTCACCGCCGGGTCCGCGGCAAGGAGTATGACGCCTTCATTGAGACCTTCGTTGCGGCGGTCGAAAAGCGCTGGCCTCATGTGTTGCTCCAGTGGGAGGACTTCGCCGGTTCCAACGCCGCATGTTCAGGTTGCTCTT
>JAJZJJ010000072.1 GCA_021810175.1 Acidobacteriota bacterium
CAGAAAAGCGTAGCGCTCGCGGTTGCGCTGGAACTCCAGAGCCGCGTTCACCGAGTACGCATTGGCGGTGCCGAACTCATCCACCTGCACCGAGTGGTCGATCACCAGCTCCGCCGGTTGCAGCGGATTGATCTTCTGCGGATCGCCGCCCAGAACCTTCATGGCGTCGCGCGCTGCCGCCAGATCCACCACCGCCGGTACGCCGGTGAAGTCCTGCATCAGAACACGCGCCGGCATCCACGAAATTTCGCGCGAAGGCTCGGCTTTTGGATCCCACCTGGCGAGGAACTCAATGTCCTCCGCGGTGACGGATTTGCCGTCCTCGTGACGAAGCAGATTTTCAAGCAGAATGCGGAGGCTGAAGGGAAGACGGTTGAGCTGGACGCCGCGCTTTTCAAGCGCACCAAGGCGGAAGATTTCGTATGTCTTTCCGCCGCTCTTCAGTTCGGACTGGCTGCCGAAGGTGTTCATCGGAATTCCTTTCGTGGTCAGGGACGCGGAAGCTTCGCTCACGCACTGCGCGATCAGGCCGCCAGGAGGCGGAGCGGGAGGGACAAATCGGTCAGGAAAAGATGCTTCGTCCACGGTCGGGACGGCCTCGCCGAAACCGGCGAAGAAGCGGGGGAAACGAGACTAATTGGTTCATCGTCACCGCTCCATATTTTATCGCTACCGGGGACCTCGGCGCGGAGCCCCGTCCCCGGCCGCGATAACCGGCGGCCCGTGAAGCCCTGCCGCACTGGCGGCCAATGAGTTAACCATAGTTAATTTCCGTTAACCATGGTTTACTTCCACAGGCCCCCGACCGTAGACTCAGCTCAGCGAAAGTGATCCGGCTGGACGAGCAGGCCTCGGCCCGCATTTCGTTCAATCATGCAATCGGGAGCAGCAAAGAAGTGCGTGCGGAAGCACAATCCAGGGGTAAGAACCGCGCCGTGACCACGGCCGTCGAACCGGTCGTCACTCACGAGGACTACGACCGCGCCCGCGACCGCGCCCGCGTCCGCGCCGCCCGCATGCGCAAAGGCCCGCTCGCGAAACTCTGGCTGCTGTGGCTGCTCATCGGTCCCGGCATCCTGGTCATGCTGGGCGAAAACGACGGCCCCAGCATGCTGAGCTATGCGGCCACCGGCGCGAAGTACGGCATCGGCTTCTTCATCCCCTTTGTCGTTCTCACCTTTGCCATGGCCATCGTGGTCCAGGAGATGACCGTCCGCCTGGGCGCAGCCACCCACCGCGGCCACGCCGAGCTGATCTTCGAGCGCTTCGGGCCCTTCTGGGGCTGGTTCTCCATGATCGACCTCGGCATCGGCAATTTCCTCACCCTCATCACCGAATTCATCGCCGTCCGCGCCGGCCTGGGATTCTTCGGCGTCCCGCCCTGGGCCGCGGTTCTGGTCACTCTGGCCATCCTCTATTCCGCCCTGCTCAGCCACCGCTACTGGACCTGGGAGCGCGTGACACTGCTCGCTGCGGCGTTCAATCTCGTCTTTATCCCCGTCGCTCTGCTGGCCCACCCCCACTGGGGCGACCTGGGCCGCTCGTTCCTTACGTGGAAGCCGCTGCCGCCCTTCAACGGAGACATGGTGCTCATCGTCCTCTCCGACATCGGCGCCACCGTCACGCCGTGGATGCTCTTCTTCCAGCAGAGCGCCACCGTCGACAAGGGCATGACCGCCCGGGACATCCGCTACGGCCGGATGGACACCGTTCTGGGCGCGGCTCTTGCGGCCGCCACCGCGCTGGCCACCATCGTCGCCACCGCTCCGCTCTTCGGCAAAATCTCCGCCGGAAATTTCGAGGCGGCGCAGTTTGCCCAGGCGCTTCAACCCATCATCGGCCATCTGGGCGCCGCGCTCTTCGCCCTCGGCATGGTGGAAGCCGGCATCGTCGCCGCCATTACCATCTCCACCTCCTCCGCCTACGCCTTCGGCGAGGTGGCCGGCAAGCCGCACAGCCTCAACCTCCCCGTCAACGAAGGCAAGGCCTTCTACGCCGTCCTGGGCCTCTGCGCGGCGGCGGCCGGAACCATCGTCCTTATCCCCGGACTTCCGCTGGTCTTCGTCGTGCTGGTAGTGAACGTGGTGGCTGTGCTGGCTATGCCGCCGGCTCTGGTCTTTCTCTATCTGCTGGTCAACGACAAGGAAATCATGGGCGGCGTCAGGAGCCCCCGCTGGACCAATGCGCTCGCGCTGCTCGTCGTCCTGATCCTCACCGCGGCGGGCATTCTTTACGGCGTCAGCATCGTGTCGCCCCACGCGCTCGCCTGGCTCGGCGCACACTAAAGCATCCACAGGAGGCGAAATGACGAAGCATGAATTTGTGAGCGACACCGAAGCCGGCTTTGTCCTCTCCGAGTTGGAAACCGATCAGCTGGTGCGCGCCAAGAAGGCCCCCGTCCCCCGTCGCAAACTCCGCGGCGGCGAGCTGGCCATCCTGTGGGCGCTGCGCATTTACCTCGTCTTCATGCTGGCTGTCGTCTGCTGGCAGGCATGGAACGCGACCCGTTAGCTGGCGCTGAACCGGCGCCTGCGATACGCTCGGATTGAGGACACCAAGTTCGATGAAAGTTCTGGTGATTGGCGGAGGTGGGCGAGAACACGCCCTCTGTGTGGCAATTCGGCGTTCGCCGCGCGTAACGGAGCTGGTCTGCGCGCCCGGCAACGGCGGCATTCAGCAGGTGGCGCGCTGCGTGCCCGTCAGCCAGAAGGATCTGGCCGACATGCTGCGCGTCGTCGAAGCGGAGCGCCCCGACCTGACCGTCGTCGGCCCCGAGCTGCCGCTTGCCCTGGGGCTCGTCGATGAGCTGAAGGAGCGCGGCTTCCGCGTCTTCGGCCCCACCCGCGAGGCCGCCCTGCTCGAAACCAGCAAAGGCTGGGCCAAGCGCTTCATGCAGCGCCACAGCATCCCCACCGCCCGCTATGCCGTCTGCACCACCCGCCAGGAGGCGCAGCAGTCGCTCGATCTCTTCCACCTGCCCGTCGTGGTCAAGGCCGACGGCCTCGCCGCAGGCAAAGGCGTCCTGATCTGCGAAAGCAAACAGGAAGCCGAGCGCGCCATTGCCGGCCTCTTCGACGGCGACCTGCTGGGCTCCGCTGAAACCAGCGTCATCGTCGAGGAGTTCCTTACCGGCGAGGAGCTGTCGTTCCTGGCCCTCTGCGACGGCAAAACCGCCACGCCTCTCGTCCCCGCCCAGGATCACAAGCGCCTTGGCGAAGGCGACACCGGTCCCAACACCGGCGGCATGGGCGTCTATTCCACCGATTCCATGCTCGATCCCAAGATGCGCGAGTGGATTCTGCATCACATCGCTCAGAAGACGGTCGACAGCATGGCGGCCGAAGACACACCCTTCGTCGGCGTCCTCTACTGCGGCCTCATGATGACCGCCAAAGGACCCATGGTGCTGGAGTTCAACGCCCGCTTCGGCGATCCCGAAACCCAGGCCATCCTTCCTCGGCTCGAAAGCGACCTGGTCGAGGCCCTGGAGGCCTGCGTCGACGGCCGCCTGAGCCAGAGCGAGTTCCGCTGGAAACCCGGCGCCTCCGCCTGCGTCGTCGCCGCCTCAAAAGGCTACCCTAGCAGCTACACCGCCGGATATCCCATTACCGGCCTCGAAGATGCCGCCCGGGTTCCGGGAGTCGAGGTTTTCCACGCCGGAACCACCTTCGACGAGGGGCAGTTCCGCACCGCCGGCGGCCGCGTCCTCGCCGTCACCGCCACCGGAGACACCCTGCGTCAGGCCCTCGACTCGGCGTATGACGCCATCGGCCAGATCTCGTTCGACGGCATGGTTTACCGTCGAGATATCGGGCACCGGGCTCTCAGGTCGTAGCCTCGCACCGCGACCACAAACCGGGAATCGGCCGCTTTTCCGTGAACTTCCTGAATCCTGGCAATGCTATGATTTTTCATATTTATTCATGGGATTCCACGCGAATTGGTATGTCTCGAGTTTCAGGCCTCCTCCGAAGGCAAATGCCTGCTCACTGTTTCGTCTTAAAATGAATAGGATACGCATCTCAAAAGAGATACCGCTTTTGGAATTCGCGATGGCAGGGAACTTGCATTCCACCGCTTCCGAGGAGAACTCTGGCTGCCAGACGCAGCCAGGCATTTCCGTGCTCCCCAGTTTCCAATTCGGTTAACATCGTCGCCTGGCCATGGAAAAGGCATATAAAACTCGCATCATCGCTCTCCTGTTGGCGCTGGCAACCGCCACAGCGGTGATCTTTGCGGTTTTCAATTTCGACCAGGAAAACCACTGGGCCTCAGCCTGGCCCACCGACGGCGTAACCTGGTTCGAAGCCCATGGCGGCCTCCGCGCCGAGCGAGTCCCTGCCAACAGCCCCGCCGAACTCGGCGGCGTCAAGCAGGGCGATCTGCTCCTCCAGATTCGCACCGTCCAGAACGGCACCCCGGTGCCAGTCACCCGCGTCTTCCAGTTGATGCAGGAGATGCATCACGTAGGCGTCTGGAACACCATCCACTACACCCTCGAACGCCATGGCGTCGTCCTGCCCGACGTCCCCGTCGACCTCGTTCCGCAGAACGACAGCAACAACCAGATGTTCCGGCTGATCGCCCTGGTCTACCTCGGCATCGGCCTGTATGTTCTGCTGCGACGCTGGACGGCTCCGCACTCCACCCACTTCTATATCTATTGCCTGGCGTCCTTCGTCCTCTACTCCTTCTGGTACACCGGCAAGTTCAATACCTTCGACTGGATCGTCTACTGGTGCGGCATAGGAGCGGCTGCGCTCCAGCCTGCCCTCTTCCTGCACTTCGCCATCGCCTTCGCCCGCGAGAGGAAGAAGTGGCGCGGCTGGATCGTCGCCCTCACTTACCTGCCGGGCGCCGCCGTGGTCGGCCTGCAGATCTTCGCGCAGACTGAGTTTCAGGCCACCGAGGTTCTCCGCCACCGCCTCGACCAGATTTCAACCGGCTATGAGGCGCTCTTCTACGTGCTGGCGTCTCTGGTCTTTTACGTCCATTACCGCAAGGCGCAGGCCCCGCTGCAGCGTCAGCAGCTCCGCTGGCTCACTCAGGGCACCGTCCTCGCCGTGGCCCCCTTCACCCTGCTGGCCGCCATTCCCTATATGGCCAATGTGGCCATGCCCGATCCGGTCACGAAATTCGCCGGCATCTGCATGGTGATTCTGCCGCTCACCTTCAGCTGGGCCATCGTCCGCTACCGCATGATGGACGTGGACCTGATCTTCAAGCGCAGCGTCACCTACACCCTGGCCACCGCCGCCCTGGTCGGCGTCTACTTTGCTCTGGTCGCGGTCGCCGCCGAAATCGTCCGCAAGAGCCTGCCCGGCCTGGGCGTCTGGGGCCTGCTGGCGGCCATCGTCGTCACCGCCCTCCTCTTCGATCCGCTCAAGCGCATGATCCAGCGCAAAGTGGACAAGCTCTTCGACCGCCAGACCTACGACTACCGCTCCACCCTCATCGACTTCGGGCGGGGCCTGAGCTCCTTCACCAATCTCGAAGCCCTGCTCCACGCCATCGTCGACCGCCTGCCGCGCACCCTCGGTGTGGAACGCGTCGCCGTCTTTCTGGCCGACGCTCCCACCCAGTACCAGCTGGCCGCCCAGCATGGACTGGCCGCCGTGTCGGCCCTGCCCCTCGACCTCGGCTTCCTCGATTTCGACGGCCAGGATGCCGGCTCCCACCTCTTCCTCGAAAATCCCCAGCAGGCCCTGCACCTCACCGAGCCCCAGCAGCGCACCGTTGCCGCTCTGGATATGAACTACTTCCTCCCCTGCCGCGTCGGCGTGCCCGGCGCGCGCGACTGGGAGATGCGCGACCGTACCATTGCCGTCATCGGCCTCGGCCGCCGCGCCGGCGGCGACTTCCTCTCCAGCGAGGACATGGAGCTGCTCGAGTCCCTCGCCGGCTACATCGGCATCGCTCTGCAGAACGCGCGCCTCTACGCCAGCCTCCAGGAAAAAATCGTCGAGTACGAGCGCCTCAAGGAATTCAACGAGAATATCGTCGAATCCATCAATGTCGGCATCCTCGCCATCGATCCCGAAGAACGCATCGAAAGCTGGAACTCGCAGATGGAAGTCCTGTTCGCCATGCCGCGCCGGGATGCTCTCCGTCAGCCCCTCGATGCCGTCTTTCCTCCGGAACTGGTGCAGGAGTTTCACCGGGTAAAAGACCAGCCGGGCGTGCACAACCTCTACAAATTCCGCCTCGACACCCCCGCCGAAGAGTCGCGCATCGCCAATATCGCCATCGCCCCGCTGGTCTCCCGCGACTTCAAAACCCTCGGCCGCATCATCCTCATCGACGACATTACCGACCAGACGCAGATGGAAGGCCAGCTCGCCCAGGCCGAAAAGCTCTCCTCCATCGGTCTGCTCGCCGCCGGCGTCGCCCACGAGGTCAATACCCCTCTGGCCGTGATCTCGTCTTATACACAAATGATGTCGAGGCAGCTCCGCGGCGACGAGCGGCTTGGCCCGCTGCTCGAAAAGATCACCCAGCAGACCTTCCGCGCCTCGGAGATCGTCAACGGCCTCCTCAACTTCTCCCGCACCAGCGGCGCTGAGTACCGCGAGACCGACGTCAACGCCATCATTCACGACACTCTGACCCTGCTCGAACACCAGTTCAAAACCGCCCAGATCCGCGTCGAAGCCAGCCTGCTTCCCGGCCTTCCGCCCATCCTCGGCAACTCCGGCAAGCTCCAGCAGGTCTTCCTCAATCTCTTCCTCAACGCAAAAGACGCCATGACCGGCTCGGGCGAGGAACGCACCCTGCGCGTGGCTACCGAAGCCAATGGCCACGTCAGTATTTCCATCGCCGACAGCGGCTCGGGAATCGCGCCCGAACATCTGCGGCGCATCTACGATCCATTCTTCACCACCAAGACGGCGCGGCGCGAAGGACAGCCGCGCGGAACAGGACTGGGCCTCGCAGTGACGTACGGCATTATTCAGGAACATTCGGGAAAGATCCACGTGGAAAGCAAAGTGGGTGAAGGAACCACCTTTTATCTGGAATTTCCCATGCTGAGGAAGCCGGCTCATGTCTGAGAGCACCCTGGTAGCGACGCCTGTGAATAACCTGGGCCACGAAACCGGGCAGCGCATTCTCATCATCGATGACGAGGCGGCCATCCGCGAGTCTCTGGAGACCCTTCTTGCCCTCGAAGGCTACACCGTCCAGACCGCCGAGAACGGCGAACTGGGACTGGAGAAGATCGGCGAACAGGCATTCGATCTCGTCCTGCTCGACCTCGCCCTGCCCGGACGCAACGGCATTGAGATCCTCGCCGGCATTCGCGAGCGCCACGCGTCCCTGCCCGTCATCATGATCACCGCCTTCGGCACCGTCGGCAACGTGGTCGACGCCATCCAGGGCGGCGCGCAGAACTTCATCCAGAAACCCTGGGACAACGAAAAACTGCTCGCCGATATCCGCGCCGCCATCGCCCGCTATCGCGCCGAAGAGGAAAACGTCCAGCTCAAGCGCGCCCTGCGGCAGCGCTACAACTTCCCCAACATCGTCGGCAAAAGCGACCCCATGCTCCGCATCTTCGACCTCGTCGCCCAGGTCGCGCCCTCGCGCTCCACCGTGCTCATCCAGGGCGAAAGCGGCACCGGCAAGGAGCTGATCGCCAAGGCCCTCCATTCCAATTCTCCGCGCCGCGACAAGCCCTTCGTGCCCATCAACACCGGCGCTATGCCCACCGACCTGCTCGAATCCACCCTCTTCGGCCACGTCAAGGGCGCCTTTACCTCCGCCATTGCCGCGAAAAAGGGCCTCTTCGAAGTCGCCAACGGCGGCACTCTCTTCCTCGACGAAATCGGCACCATGGGCATGGACACCCAGGCCAAAATCCTCCGCGTCCTCCAGGACCGCCGCTTCATGCAACTCGGCGGCGTCCAGGAAATTCAGGTGGACGTGCGCATCATCGCCGCCACCAACGTCGATCTCCGCCAGGCCGTCCGCGACGGCAAGTTCCGCGAAGACCTTTTCTACCGCCTCAACGTCATCGCCATTGAGCTGCCTCCCCTGCGCAGCCGCAGAGAAGACATTCCCCTGCTCGCCAACCACTTCCTGCAGCGCTTCGCCGAGGAAAACGGCTTCGCGACCCGCTCCTTCGCCCCCGACGCCATGCGCGCGCTGGTCGATTACGACTGGCCCGGCAACGTCCGCGAACTCGAAAACGTCATCGAGCGCGGCGTCGTCCTTTCCTCCGGCGCCACCATCGGCTCCGACCTTCTCCCCGGTCACCTTACCGGGTCCAGCTATTCCAGCAGCCTCCTCGAGCACAGCCCCGACGCCTCCCTCTTCGACATCATGGAAGACATCGAGCGCCGCATCATCGTCGACAAGCTGGAGCGCTGCAACTGGAACCAGACCGACGCCGCCGAGCAGTTCCGCGTCCCGCTGTCCACCCTCAACCAGAAAATCAAACGCCTGAATATCGAAATCAGGAAGCGCGGCCGCGACTAGCCCCGCGCTCTCCGCCGCCATAGCCCTCCGGAGTGCCATCCCAGGGGCCCTCTCGGGCGATGACCTTCCGGATGCCCCGGTGCTACATTGCGTCCATGAAGGCCGCGCACCGGCTCTATCCCGCCGCTCTCGCAGTCCTCGTGCTGCTGCTCTGCTTCCCGGTCGCCGCCCACGCTGACGCCGGCCTCCCCATGCTCCCCGTCGGCTGGCCGAAGCTGCTGCTCTATCTCGCCGCCGTCATCGCCATTGAAACCGCCTACCTCCAGGAAAAACTCCGCTCCAACTGGCGCAGAACCGCCGTCGCCGTCACCGGAGCCAATCTCGTCACCACTGGCCTCGGCTATCCGCTCGCATGGCTCATCTTTCAGCTCTTCAACGCCGACCTCCACATGCAGTCCGGTCCCACGGACATCCTCAGCCGCCCTGCTGCCATGTCCGAGTGGATCTCCGCCCAGCTCTTTCCCGCATGGTACGGATCCCAGCAGATCTGGCCCGAACTGGGCGTCTTTCTCGTCCTGCTTGTGCCCGGCTACCTGCTCTCCGGCCTGGTCAAGGTCTGGGTCCTCGACAGCTACGACCTCCTCGGTACGCATGGCCACGCCCGCACCAGCGTCTGGCATGCCAACCGCCTCTCGTATCTCTTCGTCGCCGTCGCCGGATGCCTGTTCCTCTACACCAGCCAGCAGTAGTGACCACCCGCCGCATCCCCCGCCCGCCTCTTCTGTTACGATTTCGGCGGATGGGACCCACTGCCCAGGAACTGGCCGCCCACTACGCCGAGATGAGCGAAACCGAGCTGATGGAGCTCGCCCGCTCCTGGGAGGGCCTCACCCCCAT
>JAJZJJ010000073.1 GCA_021810175.1 Acidobacteriota bacterium
TCCCTTTCCAGCAGTTCCCTCACCGTGCCCCAGGGTGGATCCATCGGCCGCGTCACCGTCAGCGTCGCCCGCACCAGCACCACTGGCTCCGTCACGCTCTCCGTCACCGGCCTGCCCTCCGGAACCACCGCCAGCTTCGACCAGCAACCCGGTACGGGCGCCTCCGGCACCATCGCCCTCAACCCCCTCCAGGCCGCCGCCGGAACCTACTCCCTCACCGTCTCCGCCACCGACGGTACCTCAACCACCACCGCCCCGCTCTCCTGGACCATCGGCCCCGGCACCACCTCCAAACTCTCCTCGCCCATCACCTGGAGCTCCACCGGCCCCCTCATCTCCGCCGTCCCTGACGCCACCCACCCCATCATTTCCGTCAAGGACCCCACCGTCTTCTACTACGACAACCAGTGGAACGTTTACGCCACCACCGCTGATACCAATGGCAACTGGAGCATGGCCTACTTCCACTTCCCCGACTGGTCCAGCGCCTCCTCGGCAAAGCCGTACTACATGGACGAAAACCCGGCCCTCACCGGCTATCACGCCGCCCCCGAAGTCTTTTACTTCGCCCCCCAAAAGACCTGGTACATGATCTTCCAGTCCGGTCAGCCGCAGTACTCCACCACCTCCGACCCCACTCAGCCCTCCACCTGGTCCGTCCCGCAGAACTTCTTTCCCTCTCAGCCCGCTTCCGTCTCCGCCTGGATCGACTTCCACGTCATCTGCGACTCGAACAACTGCTACCTCTTCTTCTCCGGCGATAACGGCATCGTCTATCGCAGCCACACCCCCATCGCCGACTTCCCCAACGGCTTCAGCGAGCCCGAGCCCATCCTCCAGGCCACCAATAAATTCGACCTCTTCGAATCCGGCAAGGTCTACGCGCTCCAGGGACTCAACCAGTACCTCCTCATCGAGGAGGCTATCGGTCCCACCGGCCACCGCTACTTCCGCTCCTATATCGCGACCGACCTCGGCGGCTCCTTCACGCCCATCCCCAGCGCCAACAGCTGGCAGAATCCCTTCGCCGGCATCAACAACGTCACCTTCCCCAACGGCCAGTGGACCGACGACATCAGCCACGGCGGCATGATCCGCGTCGGCTACGACCAGACCCTCACCATCGACCCCAACCACCTCCAGTTCCTCTACCAGGGAGTCGATCCCTCCAAAACCAGCGTCTCCTACGTCGAGACCCCCTACCAGCTCGCTCTCCTCACCCGCACCAACTGACCCCGCGGGCGGCCCGGCCCCAGCGCGGCACGGCCGCCCCGCACCTTCTCACTTCAGCAGACGGCTCTCTCGCCCCTGCGCTGCTACGCGCTGCACCGCTTTTCGGTCGAACGAGACGAACGTCTCCCCACCCAGCCAGCGCCCTTCCCACTCGATGACGCCATCGGCAAAATCCCCGCCGGCCTCCATCGCAGCCAGCCCCGCCTCTGCGGCTGGACGATTGGTGACCACGCTCTCCGCCGCCAGCAGCGCCCGCACCGCCTCCGCAACTTCCTCGCGCCCAAACCCGTACACCCGCCGCAAAACCCACACCAGTTCGCATAAACAAGGCAGCGCGACGGCTACCGTCTCCGCCTCGCGCAGCAGCTTCGCAGCCGCCGCGGCCTGCTTTCGGTCGTCCTGCACCACCGCGCGCACCAGAACGTTGGTATCCACGGCGGCCTTCACTGTTCACCCGCCCAGCCCCGCTCCGCGGCCTCATTCATCTCCTCGATCGTCGCTACTCTCTTCTTCTTTCCCGCCAGCAGTCCCACAAAACCATCGATCGAGCCGGTGGGCCGAGCCGCTCGCAACAGTCCCTGACCGCCCGGCAGCAGACTCAGCTCAATCTTTTCCCCGGCCCGGATGCCGAGATGCCGCAGCACCTCTTTCCTGAAGGTCACCTGCCCCCGCTCCGTCACTTTCAGCGTCTTTTGCATCCCCATATCCGAATCCCTCTTCTCTCAGTGTAATGCAGTTTTCCATTACACTGTAAAATCAGCCCCTTTTGGCCCCCGCGCCCGAACCCGCTATCCTTACAATCAGCCATGTCCGACAACACCGAGCTCAACGACCTCACCGACCTCTCCACCCGCCGCGTCGCCGTCTTCGGCGCCGGCAAAATGGGCGGCATCCTCCTCCAGGCTTTCCTCAAGCAGCAAATCCTGCCCCCTGACCAGCTCTTTGCCACCGTCGCCCACGCCGACCGCGCCTCCGTCCTCTCCGCCCAGTGGGGCATCGAAGTCTCCACCGACAACCTCGCCATCGCGGAAAAGGCCGACATCCTCCTCATCGGCGTCAAACCCCTCCAGGTCCCCGCGCTCATTGAGACCATCCGCCCCGCACTCACCCCGGAAAAGCTCCTCATCTCCTTTGCCGCCTCCGTCCGCACCGAGGCCATCGAGAAAACCGCCGTCGAGGAAGTCCCCGTCGTCCGCGCCATGCCCAACACCCCCTCCATGCTCGGCGCCGGCATCGCCGCCCTCTGCCGCGGACGCTTCGTCGAACCCCACCACCTCACCCTCGCCGAAAGCCTCTTCGCCGCCGTCGGCCGCACCGTCGTCGTCGACGAGAAGCACATGGACGCCGTCACCGGCCTCTCCGCCTCCGGCCCCGCCTTCATCTACATCATTCTCGAATCCCTCGCCGAAGCCGGCGTCAAAGTCGGCCTTCCCCGCGACATCGCCACCCTCCTCGCCGCCCAGACCACCTTCGGCGCCGCCAAAATGGTCCTCGAAACCGGCTACCACCCCGCCCTCCTCAAGGACGCCGTCACTACCCCCGCCGGCTGCACCGTCGACGGCATCCTCGAGCTCGAGGAAGGCGGCCTCCGCGTCACCCTCATCAAAGCCGTGATGCGCGCCACCCAGCGCGCCAAAGAACTGGCCGCAGGCTAACATCCGTCCATCGGATTCCAGCTCGTGCGGCCCCAGGACCCGGCCGCATGAGCTTACAACCCTCATGCGTCCGCGTCCTTCTCTGCCCACGTCCGCCCCCCGCGAACCTGCTCACCATCTAGCTGGCACATCGCACAGCCGTCAAAACTCTTCTTCGCGGGGTATGCTGGATGCGACCTTTTCCCAGGAGAACCGCGATTTCTATGCGCAAACCGGTAGGCATTGCTCTTGCGGGGATCGTACTGGGCCTAATCGCGCTCAGTGGCACAGTTTTTGCGTCCACGACTCTCGGCGTTTTCCTTCTTGTGCATAGCCTGCCCATCCCGGACGCCGTCCGCGTCGTAGCCATCTCTGCCACAGCACTACAGCTGAGTTCCTTCCTCTTCTGCGCCTGGACCATGATCGGAATCTTTCGCTTCCTGCGCCGAGCCAAAATCGCCGCCATCGTTATCGCCGCAGTGATCTTCTTCTTCTCCCTTGTTGGTAGCGTCGGCATCCTGCTGGCCCTTCAAATCGTCGAGTTGCAGCCTTCCGGACCAGCCGCCGCATCCACGCCCAACTCAGCAGTCATGGAAATCGTCCTCCTGGGACTGGCTCTCTTCTGTCTGCTCTTCTCCCTCCTCGGCATCTGGTGGCTGGTTCACTCCGATCTCGCTCCCGTCCGCGGAGCAGATGCACTGCCCACCCCCGCCCAAGGAGCCGCCACCGCCGGAACCATCGAGATAATCACGCTCCCGCAACCGCGAATGCCCGCCTCGCGAATCGTGATCGTCGTCTGGGCCTGGACGATCTTCCTCGCGGCTCTCTCTCTCCCACTGGAGATGTGGATGAAAGCCCCGCTCTTCCTCTTCGGCGCCGTCCTGCATGGGCGGCCAGAAATGCTGGTCCTTCTGATCCTGTGGGCCGCGGAGATCTATATGGCGATCGGCCTTCTCCGCAAATGGAAATCGTCTTGGCACCTCGCCCTCTTTCTCCAGCTCTGCGAGCTCGTCTATGCCGCTTCCTTCGCGCTTCCCCGTGTTCGCGAAACATTTACAACATGCATGCGCGAGACCATCACGCGCTCCCCGCACGGAACGTCCTCTCCCATTGCCTTCCCGGGTACCAGCTTTTTCATCTCATGTCTTGCCTTTGGAACACTGCTCATCTTCGTCTTCCTGTGGGCTCTGCTGCAGCGCAAAGAAGACTACCTCGGCAACAGTTCCCGAGCCCTGGCACAATAAACTGCCCGGTCGCGGCCCATCCGCTCCAGCCCTAATACTCCCGCCGCTGCACAATCTTCAGCGCCGCCAGAAACAGCACCACCGACAGCCCTGCCGAAAACGCCATCGCACCCCACGGCATCGCGTGCGTCACCAGCAGCGACCCCTTTCCCATGCCCCGAAAGATATCCATCGATGCAGGCAGCGACAGCCTCCCCCACAGCCACCATAGCCCGCCCGCACTCAGCATCGTCCCCCACGTCCGCCACTGATCGTCCAGCACCGTCGCCAGCAGAACCGACAGGCCGTAAACAGCCGAACCGCAACGTGAGGACCAACAGGCCGGAGATGCTGGATTGCGAGGAAGCCGACGATGCGGCGGGCGGTGGGGAATGAAACCGTTTGCGGGAACGGGAGGCGCTGCGGCTCTGCTATTCTCGTAGACCTGCCGGCGTTTCTGCTGGAGCGCGGCGGTCGGGCCACTGAGTCTTCGCCAGCAGGGAGGAAACTTGTGAAGAAAAATCTGATCTTTGGCCTGGCGGTTTCAGCCGCACTGTGCGTTCCGGCGTTCGCCGCTCTACAACCCGGCAACCGCGCGCCTGAGTTTTCCGCGCCGGCATCGCTGGCGGGCAAGCAGTTTCATTTTTCGCTGGCTTCGGCTTTGAAGAAGGGGCCGGTGGTGGTCTATTTCTTTCCGTCGGCATACACGGGCGGGTGCGATCTGGAAGCGCATACCTTTGCGCAGAACAAGAGCAAGTTCACGGCCGCGGGTGCGACGATCATTGGCGTGTCGGAAGACAGCATCGCGCGGCTGGATCAGTTCTCGGCGGATCCGAAATACTGCGCGGGCCAGTTCCCGGTGGCTTCCGATCCAAGCGGGAACGTAGCGGTTTCCTATGGAGTGAAGACGTTTCCGGCGATGGCCGGGGCGAAGGATGTTCGCGGAGTGGCCATCCATCACGGGTTTATTGATCGGACGACTTTTGTGATTGGCCGGGACGGTAAGATTGTCGCGGAGTTTTCTTCGCGGGCGGATCATCTGTCTCCGCCGGAGCATGTGACGAGGGCGCTGGCGGTGGTGCGGCGGCTTGATCATAAGTAGCCGGAGACGGCTGATCGCGATTGACTGAAGTCTGGATAGCCCCGCGTCAACCTCTCGCGCGGGGCTATTCGGCTTATTGCGCGCGAGTCAGGCTTCGAAGGGATGGCTTTCGGGGGTGAGACCACCGACGGGCAGAAAGACCTCAAAGGTTGTGCCGCTGTGCTGAGGGCGGGTGGAAGAGCGGAAGCGGATGGTTCCGTTGTGCTTCATCACAAGGTTTCGGGAGACCCACAGGCCGAGGCCGGAGCCGCGCAGTTCCTTGGTGGTGAAGAAGGGATCGAAGAGGAGCTTCTGGACGGGTTCGGGGATTCCATAACCGCGATCATGGATGGTGACGCGTGTGCCCTGTTTGCCGCCGCGGTGGCCAGGGCGGACACGGACGGAGACCTCGGAGTCGGGAGGCGCGGCCTCGGCGGCATTGCGCACCAGGTTGCCGAATACCTGGCCGAGCTGGCCGGGATAACCATAGATGGTCAGCGTGGGCTGGCACTCAAAGGCAACGCGGATGTGGCGGGCGGTGGCGGATCGCTCGAACAGATCGATGACGTTGGCGATCAGGCTGCCTATGTCAATCGGGACCGGCGTGTGCGTATCGCGGTGGAAAGAGAGGGTCTGCCGGGTGATGCGCGAGACCCGTGCGAGCTCATCGCCTGCCTTCTCCAGATAGCGATGGATGGTCTCAGTGGAGGAAGAGGTCTGCGCCAGGTAGAGGAGATTCGTGAGCGATTCCAGCGGGTTGTTGATCTCGTGAGCGATGGCGTTGGCGAGTTTACCGGTGGCGGCCAGTTTTTCGGCGGTGCGGACGGCATACTCGGCGAGTTTGCGGTCGGTGATGTCGGAGACGACGAGGACGAGCGGACCGGAGCCGGAGCCGGGATCGACCGGGCTGACGGAGAGCTGGAGGGTTCGGGCGCCGGAGGCAAACTCAGAAGGGGCACGATCGTGCGGCTGACGCAGCAGGGGCTCAGTGGTGCCGATCCAGCGCTGCAGGAGGGCGGCGGCGTCGTCGCCGGCACGGAGGGGGTTCCTGGGACCGCAAAGCGCGGCAAAGGCTGTGTTCCAGCGCAGGATGCGGTGGTCCTCGCCGATGACGGCGAGGCCTTCGGGAAGGGCGTTGAAGGTGGCCTGCCACTGCTCCGAGGAGTGGCGGGCCGCGAGTTCGGCGGCGCGGAGGCGCAGCAGAGAGCGAACGGTCGCGATCAATACGGCGCTGTCGATGGGATGGACCAGATATCCGTCCGCTCCCGCATTCAGCGCGCGGGTCTTGCTGTCGCTGGAGACCATGGAGGCGGAAATCTGGAGGATGGAAATCTGCGAGGTCCGGGGATCGCCCTTGATGCGGCGGCAGACATCGAATCCCGACATATCCGGCAGGCTCACGTCGAGGACGATGACGTCCGGCAGTGTTTCGGCGAGCCGGAGCGCCTCATCTCCCTGGCTGGCTTCCAGGCAGTCGTAGCCGGCCTGGCGCAGGATTCGCGCCAGCACATAGCGGTTCTGTTCGCGGTCGTCGACGATCAGGATTCGTGGTTGCCGTTCAGGCATGGGATCCGCTTGCAGGGAGGGCGGGCGCGAGCCCGGCAGAATGCAGCCAGTCGAGGAACGGCTGGGCGGAAAGGCGTGTCGAGACATCCTCTTTGCGAACGATGCGGACCTGCCACGATTCCAGCTCGGCGCGTTCAGCTTCACTCAAATACCTGGATGTATAGATCAGCACAGGCAGGCTCTGGGTTGCCTGACTGGCGCGCACGTGGCGCAGGATCTCGAGTCCGCCGATATCGGGCATGAGCAGATCGAGAATGAGGGCATCCGGAGGGCGAGCGGAGAGCGCGTGCAAGGCTTCTTTGCCGTTCCGCGCCTCGTCCAGTTCCAGCCATGGCTGGAGAAGCAGCTCGCGCAGGATGTAGCGGGAGACGTCGTTGTCGTCGACAATGAGGAGCCGCCGGGTGCCGGTGCGGCCAGTGAGGCGGCAGAGCTCGCGCAGGAGGGTTGCGCGGTCGAGGGGCTTGGGCAGGAACTGGTCCACGCCTCGGGCGCCGGCCTGGCGGGATTCGTCGTAGATGCTGGTGGCAATGATGGGCACGGCGGGCAGCTGTTCGCGCAATCGGCTGAGGAGGCCCCAGGTGGTGTCGTCCCGGAGATACACATCGGCGATCACGGCCACCGGGGTGTGCCGGGCGATCCAGCTATCGGCCTGGGCCACGGTGGACGCCAGGATTGGCTGGAATTCGGTGTTGCGCAGAAATGTTTCGATGATATGGGCCGTCTCGGGATTGTCCTCGACCACCAGCACGGGAGCGCGGTCGAAATCCGGCGCGGGCAGGGTCTCCGATCCCAGCGAGTCTGCCGCCTCGCCCACGTAAACACCGGGAATTTCAACGTAGAAGGTGGATCCCTTCCCCGGCTCGCTTTCGAGCCAGATGCGGCCGCCGAGCAGGAGCGCCAGATTACGGCACAGCGGCAGACCGAGGCCGGTGCCGCGATGCCGCTCCTGGAGCGGGTTCTCGATCTGGCTGAACTCCCGAAAGATGGTTTCGTGGTGCTCCGCCGGGATACCGACGCCGCTGTCCTCCACCGAGAAGAAGATGCGGTTGCGGTCGCGCGCCTGGGCAGAAACGCGCACGAATCCGGAGGGCGTGAACTTGAGAGCATTCGAGATCAGGTTCCTCAGGATCTGGGAAACCTTGCCCTCGTCGGTGTACAGCTTCGGGAGGTCATGCGCGTCCGCAAAGATCAGATCGACGGAGCTATTGTCGGCGAGCAGCGGCTTGAGCATGCCCTTGAGCGCGCTGAAGAGTTCGTGGATCTCGAACTGTTTCGGCCGGATGCGGATCTTGCCGGCCTCCACTTTGGCGAGGTCGAGCAGATCGTTGACCATCTCCTGCAGGTCGCGCGCGGAGCTCTCGATAAAGCGGACCTGTTTGACCTGCTCGGGGGTCAGGCCGCCATCCGTGCGGTCGAGCAGGAGGCGGGCGAGGGAGATGATGGAATTGAGGGGCGTGCGGAATTCGTGCGAGACGTTGGACAGGAATTTTGTCTTGAGTTCGGAAGCGCGCCGGAGGTAGTCCGCGCGCTCGTCGAGTTCGGCATAGAGGGCGACGACACCGCGGTTGGTGTCTTCCAGTTCGCGATTCAGCAGCTCCAGTTCTTCCTGTCTGGCGCGCAGGTCCTGGAGAGTTTTCAGCAGCTCCTGGTTCTGCTGCTCGATCTCTTCAAAGGGGCTGTCGGGAGTCCGCTCGCGCAGTTTGTTGTTCAGGTCGCGTGCGGCGCGCTGGGTCATGACCCCGCGGTGGGCGGGGATGAACTTGGTCATTCTGACGGTGGTTCCGCCGGGACCGGCATCGATCGCGAAGTTATCCATGAGACGCCGTGTTCCCACGATGCCCATGCCCATGCCGGTGGCGGATTTGTAGCGGCCGTCGAGAATCTCCTCCAGGTTGGCGATCCCGGGGCCGGAATCCGTGACGGTGACTTCCAGGCACTGGGGCTCTTCCAGCACGACGGCGAACTGAACGACGCCGTTTCTGGCATAACGGAAGGCGTTGCGGGCGATCTCAGAGGTTGCCGTGGCCATGCGAATCTGGTCCTGGTTGTCCAGGCCGAGTTCGGCGGCGACCTCGCGGGCGCGCTGGCGTGCCTGAACGACGTCGCGCTCGGTGCGCAGAACGAGATGGAAAACGGGAACGGACATGCTTCAGGCCGCCTTGACAACAACCACGCTGGCGTCATCGCGCTGGCGGCGGAAATCGCGGAGCAGGACGCCTCCCACGATGGCCGGATGGCGCGTCACCAGGCCCGGGTAAGAAGAGAGTTCCCAGCGCGACTGGAGGCCGTCGGAATGCATCACCAGGATGGCGTCGGGAGTCCAGGGCGTTCGAAATTCCTGAATGCGCGAGGTGACCATGCCCAGTGTTCCATTATGCGAAACCAGGCTGCGGGAGCCCTCCGGCGAGACCACACTGGCGGAAATATTTCCGATACCGGCATAGGTAACGGTGGCCTCTCTGGGGCGAATCTCGGCGACCGCGCCGACGGCTCCGCGGGTCTTCTTCAGGGCATCGTGGAGGAAGCCG
>JAJZJJ010000074.1 GCA_021810175.1 Acidobacteriota bacterium
GGTGCGTACATATCGCGCAGACGGCGCGCGGGGCGTTTGTGGGGTGGTCGGACTGGCTGCAGCTACCTGGCAGGGCAAAGTATGCTCCCGGAGTTTCGAGGCCCGGCAAACTGCTCGAATTCTTTGGTTCGCCAGACAGAGTGAAGCTTGCTGGGAAGCGGGTGATCTCCGTGGAGTTCGGGGCCTACAACTCAGGATGTGCGGGAGGTTGCCTGCAGTCTTTTGTCGGTAGGTTGTCTGCGGATGGAACTGAGTTGCGGGGGGAACTTGCTGGTGCTTATGCTGCGACATTTACGAAAATGCACGGCGACAGTTGTGTGAATCCGGGTTTGATCGGCAAGTAGGAATGACTGGTGGAGCGTGGGCACTGCTACTGCAGGCGGTGAGGGTCGACCTTTGGTCGATCTGGTCCCACACTTTCTCTTCGAAAAGCACGAAGAGAAAGTATGGGGCACCCAGCGATTCCCACCCAAGCGGAGCTTGGATGGGGTACCCGGAGTGCACTTTATGACAGGCTCAAGCGGATTTGCGGCGGCGGGTGGCGGCTAAGGCGAGGGCGGCGAGGGAAATGGCGGCGCAGGTGAAGGCGTAGATGTCACCGTATCTGGTGTAGAAGGTGAGGTCGGATTCAAAGCCGTAGCGGGCGACGAGCGCGGAGAATTGGTTGCGCGGGATGGACTGGGTGACGCGGCCTTCCGGGTCGATGGCGGAGGTGATGCCGTTGTTGGTGTCGAGGAGGATCCAGCGGTGATTCTCAATGGCGCGCATGCGGGCCATGTTGAGGTGCTGCCAGGGTGCGCTGGTGTTGCCGTACCAGGCGTCGTCTGAGATGTTGACGAAGACCTGTGCACCGTTCTTGGCGAAGATGCGGACCTCGTTGGAGAAGATGGATTCGTAGCAGATGAAGATGCCGTAGCGGTGGCTCTGGATGGGGAAGGTGAGGTATCGCCAGCCGTGGGTGAAGGTGCCGATCTGGTCGACGAGGGCGCCGGCCCAGGAGAAAAAGCGCTGGTAGGGGACGTATTCGCCGAAGGGGACGAGGTGGATTTTGTCGTAGCGGCCGATGTATTTGCCGTTGGCGGCGAAGACCGAGGCGGAGTTGTAGGTGGCGCTTGCGGGCTTGCCGTTGCGGAGAAAGTATTGCTGGGCTATGTCTCCGGCGATGATGCCGGCGTGGGTGGTTTGGGCGAGATGGCCCATGGCAGCGCGGAAGGAGGGGTCTTCGTCGATCCATGGAGATGGCGCTTCGGGCCAGACGATGAGATCCGGATCGAGAGTGCTGGCGGTGCAGTTTGGCTGAACTTCATGGTCGACGAGATGCGGAATGCCGGGGAGATATGGGCGGCAGTCCTGCAGGCTGGCGGCGGAAAAGCGCGCCATGTCGTCCTGCCAGGTAAAGCCGGTGACGCGGGGGATGTTCTGGGTGCCGAGGTCGACCTGAAGGAGTAGCGCGGTGGCGGAGGTGGGGGCAGGCGGCGGGGGTGTCCATGAGCCGATCTGGAGGACGCCGCAGAAGATGAGGGCGGTTGCGAGCCAGCAAAGCTGGGCTGGGATTTTACGGGCGAATACGAAGGGAAATCGCGGGGCCTTGAGCAATGCGGCGGTGAAGAGGACGTTGCCGGCGACGATGACCGTTGCGACGCCATAGGTTCCGGCCCAAGGGGCGATGCGGGTGAGCCAGAAGTTGTCCACCTGCGAGTAGCCGAGCTGGTCCCAAGGGACGCGGGTGAGGTGATAGGCGAGGATTTCGACGGCGGGCCAGAGGATGGGCGCGAGGCAGAGCGCGGGGATGAGTCCGAGGCGCTTGCGAATCAGGGCGAGGCCCCACGCGAAAAGGCCGAAGTAGAGGCCGAGAACGAGGCTGTAGAGCAGGAGGATTCCGGCGGCGCCTGAGGGCGGAACACCGGCATAGTAGTTCATGGTCCGGTAGATCCAGTAGGAGTTGAGGACGTACCAGACGATGCCGGAAAGATAGCCGGCGAGCGCGATGTTGCGGAGATAGCGGCGCTGCGCAAAGGCGCGCGGGCGGAGCACGGCGAAGAGCAGCGGGACGAGGGCAATCCAGGCAATGGCGCCCTGCCACGCGGGCATGGGACCTGCGAGCGGGAAGCAGAGATCGAGCAGGAGGGCCGTGAGCAACGCGAGGAGGGCCTGGGTGTACCAGGCGGCCGTGGGGTTACTGGCCTTTGCGGCGGCAGGCTCGGTTACGGTTGTTGACACAGACGGACGCAATCTCCTGTGTTGGATGCGGGCGTGGAATTCGCGCTGCGCTCGAGCTTGAAGTCTGGGCATGGCTTCAGTGCAGGCGCGTCAATCGCCGAAGAGCTCATGGAGATCTTCGACGAAGCTGATGACGATGACCGCCGCAGAGCCGACCAGTCCCGCAAAGAAAAGAAAGGTGAGCACTTCGGAGGCAATTCGGATGATCCCGTCCACAACTTGATTGTATCGCGAGAGAAGAGGCAGATGGGAGCAGGCAGCGGGCGAGCCAAATGTGATGGAAATGAGGAAGTTGCGGGAGGGGAAGAATTTCTTGTTTGACTGCGTTGCAAGTGGGACATAAACTCAGCGATTGAGCGCCGGAGGGGAGTGGCACAGCCGCCCTAATGGGGCCGTCAATGACTCTCCATGGCCTCTGAGCGAACTTATAACGCGCCGTCGTCTTCCCAACGAGTGAAGCTAGTTGTCGCCTCGTCGGTGATGCTTACCTTCATCTCGTTCTGGCGTGCCGCGGCCATCGTGCTGAACGACCTGGGCTCTTCGGCATTCTATGCCGGAGGGATCGCGGAGTCGGCGATCGGCAAGTCGGCGCCGTGGTTCATTCTGGGGGTGATGCTGTTCTCCTTCGCGGTGCGAGCCGTATACGTGGAGAGCTGCTCAATGTTCACACGCGGGGGTGTTTACCGCGTGGTGAAAGAAGCGCTGGGCGGAACGTTTGCCAAGGTGAGCGTGTCGGCGCTGATGTTCGATTACATCCTGACGGGGCCGATCTCGGGCGTATCTGCCGGGCAGTACATTACCGGGCTGATGAACGAGCTGCTGACGGTCTGCGCGCGGCATGGCTGGCTGCCGGCGGAGCTGATGACCGGGCACGCGGCGGCGTGGCAGTTCCCCGTGAATGCAACATCGGCGGCGTTTGCCATCCTCGTGACGCTGTATTACTGGTGGCTGAACATCAAGGGCATTGAGGAGTCCAGCGACAAGGCCCTGAAGGTGATGAAGATCACGACGGTGATGGTCGTGATCCTGCTGAGTTGGGGTTTCTACACGGCATGGGTGCGGCACAGCCCGCTGCCGCCACTGCCGACGCCTGAGAATCTGAAGTTCTCCGACACGGCGCTGGGTTTTCTGAAGGGCACGAAGCTGGCCAGCATGTTCGGGCTGTTCGGAATCCTGATGGCGTTCGGGCATTCGATTCTGGCCATGAGCGGCGAAGAGACTCTGGCGCAGGTGAATCGCGAGATCGAGCATCCGAAGCTAAAGAACCTGAAGCGAGCGGCGATTGTGATCGCCATTTACAGCTTCATCTTCACGGGCATTGGTTCGCTGCTGGCAGTGATGATCATTCCGGACAGCGTACGGGTTCCGGTGTACAGCCAGGACCTGATTGCAGGTCTGGCGATGTACATGGTGGGGCCGCTGACGCTGCGGGTGATCTTCCGGATCTTCGTGGTGGTGGTCGGGTTCCTGATTCTTTCGGGTGCGATCAACGCGTCGATCATCGGCTCGACTGGCGTGCTGATGCGCGTGGCCGAAGATGGGGTTCTGACGGACTGGTTCCGGAAGCCGCACAAGCGGTTTGGCACGAGCTACCGCATTGTGAACCTGGTGACAGTGCTGCAACTGTTCACGATTGTGGTGAGCGGCGGCAACATGGACGTATTGGGCGAGGCATATGCCTTCGGCGTGATCTGGAGTTTTACCTTCAACTCGCTGGCGATGCTGGTGCTGCGCTGGAAGCACAAAGGCGAGCGCGGGTGGAAGGTGCCGGTGAACCTGAAGATCGGCAAGACAGAACTGCCGGTTGGGCTTTTCAGCGTTTTCCTGGTGCTGCTGATGACGGCGACAGTGAACCTGTTCACCAAGATGGTGGCGACGGAAAGCGGTATCGCGTTTGCGGTGATGTTCTTCATCCTCTTTACGTTCTCTGAACGGCGGAATGCGCGGCGGACCGCGGTGGAAGACCAGATGAAGGAGCACTTTCAACTGGAGCACCAGGATACGGTGGGACGGGAAGTGTTGCAGATTCGCCCCGGCGGCGTGCTGGTGACGATGCGCGATGCGCAGACGCCGTTTGCCCTGAAGTGGGCGCTATCGAGGACAGATACGGAACAGCAGGACATTGTTGTGCTGACGGCACGCATGGTGGGCGCGGGTGGTCCGGAGTATCTGGACGAGCAACTGTTCAGCGAGCACGAGCAGATGCTGTTTACCAAGGCTGTGTCCGTCGCGGAGAGCTTTGGGAAGCATGTGTCGCTGCTGGTGGTTCCGGCGGGCGATGTGTTCGCGGCGCTGGTGCAGACGGCGAATTCGCTGGAGGTGGAGGCGCTGGTGAGCGGGCTCTCATTGCGGATGACGGCACAGGAGCAGGCGTTTCGCGTGGGGCAGGCATGGGAGAATCTGCCGCAGCCGAAGCGGCAGTTTACGTTCTACGTGGTATCGCCGAATGGCGAGGCGCAATCGTTCCACATCGGGCCACACGCGCCTGCGCTGAAGGCCGAAGATGTGCAGCTGGTTCACCGGCTGTGGCTGAACTTCAAACGCAGCCGTGAGATGGAGAATCTGCACCACACGGACATTGTGACGTTCGCGCTGACACGGCTGGCGATGGAGTACGCGCGCGACAAGCAGGAGACGGTGAGCAGCCTGCGACGCTACATTGGCGACGGCGGCAAGGAAAGCACACGGCCACTGGGTTTGCCGAGACCGGAGATGAAGAACGGGCTGGATTATTTGATTCCTGCGTCTGGCGCCGGCAGCAAGAAGCCGAATGAAGAAGAATTGTAACTAAATATGATACGTAATACAAAAGAGGCGGGATGGTTGCCGCCTCTTTTGTATTTGCGGGAGTCAACGGACGGTTTCGCCCGGCTCAATTTTGTGCACTTTGACGTTGGCTCCGCCGAGTTGTGTTTCCAGCGCCTCCGGCCTGCCGGTCAGAGGGGGGAACGTGCCGTAGTGGATGGGAAGCACTTCCGTGACGCCGAGATATTTGACGGCCAGCGCGGCAGCTTTGGGGCCCATGGTGAAGTGGTCGCCGATGGGAAGCATGGCGAACTGCGGGGCGTAGAGATCGCGAATAATCTGCATGTCGGAGAAGACTGTCGTGTCGCCGGAATGATAGAGGACAGGGCCATTGTCGATGGTGAGGACGAAGCCGGTTGGAACGCCGCCATAGAAGAACTTGCCGTCCTCCATGATTCCGGAGGTATGACGGGCTTCAGTCTGGGTGACGGCGACATCGGCATGGCGGAAGGTGCCACCGATGTTCATGCCGATGGTGTTCTCGACGCCCTTGGACTGGAAGAACGATGCGAGTTCAAAGGTGGCTACGACGGGCGCGTTGTACTTTTGCGCTATGGGGACGACGTCGGCGATGTGGTCAAAATGAGCGTGAGTCGCGAGGATGAGGTCGATTTTCTCGGGGAAGTTGTAGCCTTTTGGGAACCTAGGGTTCTGTTCGATGAAGGGATCGATGAGGATGTTGGTTCCCCTGGGGGTCGTGACGAGAACGGTGGCGTGTCCAAGCCAGGTGACCGAAGCGCCTTTGAGGTCTGCCATCGAAGACTCCTTTGCATTTTGGATCATTTGCGATGAGACATTTCTGCCTCGTACTAGGATGCCACCGCCGGGAGGCAAGGTGCGGAGATTGCGGCAGGAAGCAGAGGTTAAATCGGGAGCGTCGTAGAGGGGAGAAATTCGCATGGCGGTGGTGGGGTAAAGAGAATTGTTGTGGAGATTTCGATTGACGGGGGCAAAGGGCGGGGCTATGCTTCCGGCATGAGCGAAGAAAAAGCGAATATGGGGCGAAATGGAGAACTGTTTCCGATTCTGCCGTCAGGTTTGCCGAAGGGGATTGCCAGACTGGCGGCGGAAGCAGCGCCGACGGGCGAAGGGCACGAGGTTCGCTTTTACGCGCTGGAAGCGAAGTCGATATTGAATCGCACGGTTTCAAAGCGCGGGCTGGATTTCACGTGGAGCATCAATCCGTATCGGGGATGTGAGTTTGGATGTCGCTATTGCTACGCGCGGTATACGCACGAGTTTATGGAGAAGCGGGATCCGGAATTGTTTGAGCAGGAGATTTATGTGAAGCAGCAGGCGGTGTGGCTGCTACAGCGCGATTTGCGCCGGGTGAAGCCGGGCGAGGAGATCGCGATTGGAACGGCGACCGATCCTTACCAGCCGGTGGAGCGGCGTTTGGGTGTGACGCGTGGTTTGCTGGAGGTGCTGGCCGAGCGAGAAGGGTTGGAGATTGGGATCGTGACGAAGTCGGCGCTGATTGCGCGAGATGCGGAAGTGCTGAGGGCGGTGGCGCGAGGGAACCGGCTGGTGATCGGCGTGACGATTACGACAGCGAATGTAGGGCTGGCGCGGATTCTGGAGCCGAGGGCGCCGCGGCCGGATCTTCGCTTTGAGGCGGTGAGGCGGCTTCGCAAGGCTGGGCTGGCGGTGGGGATTTTGAATTCGCCGCTGCTGCCGGGGATCACGGACAATGGGCCGGCGCTGCACCGGATGGCGGTGCTGGCGAAGGAGGTGGATGCGAGTTTTTTCTCGGCGCAGCCGCTGTTTTTAAAACCGTGCTCGAAGGGGACGTACCTGGCGTTTGTGGAGAAGCATTTTCCGGCGCTGAAGGAGGATTATGCGCGGCGGTTTGAGACGGCAGAGTTTGCATCACCTGCGTACGCGCGCCGGATGAGGGATCAGGTACGGGCGGTGGTGAGGAAGCACGGGCTGACCGGCCGGTTGAGCTATGCGCCGCTGACGCGTGGTGGAGGACGATGGCTGGCAGAAGCACAGGAAACGGCGCAGCAGGAGCTTTGGCCTCTGAAGCCGGTTGTGGCGGATGGAGCATGCGGAGACGGCACCCAGGAGAGGATTCCGGCAAAGGCGGTTGCGGGCGCGCGGGGGCTTGCGTATAGTTCGAGCAAAGCGTCGTGATCATTGAACAGGAGTGAAGTATGGCCGCAGGCGATGTAGTAGCAGCAATCGGGAAGTCGGTGCAGATCAGGGGAGAGTTGCAGGGGAGCGAGGATCTGCTGGTGGATGGAATGGTAGACGGAACGATTGCGCTGCAGGAGAGCCGGCTGACGATTGGCCCGAATGCCAAGGTGAAGGCCAACGTTTCAGCTCGCGATATTGTGGTGATGGGGTCGATCGAGGGCAATCTTCAGGCTTCGGGGCGGATTGAATTGCGATCTGGCTGCCAAGTGTCAGGGGATATGAAAGCAGCGCGTTTGTCGATTGAAGAGAACGCGACGTTTTCCGGTAAGGTGGATTTGCTTACGGCGGAGAAGCCGACGAATGCGAGTGCGGCACCAGCGGCTACGGCTGCACCGGCGGTAAGCTCCGTGGGGGCGCGACCAGCAGGCGGAGCTGAGGCGGATAAACTTCAGTTTTGAGAACGAGGCTGGCCGCTTCGAGCAATCGGCACAGCATGATCGTGGACGCATCGATCGAGATGCGTCTCCAGCCGAAAGTGAGGGCAACCAGAGAACGTGATTCGCAGTTTATTTCAAAGGGGCTCGGAGCCGGAGCGGCCAGGACGGTCTTCCGGTAAGAAGGCGCGGTATGCGCCGCGGCACTCAAGCGGCTGGAAGGCACTGCTGGAGCGGCTGAAGGCGGAGGATGGCCTGCGCGTGATGGACGTGGGACCGACGTCTCCGCAAAACATCACGCTGCTGACGGGGATGGGTCACAGCGTTTACATGGCTGATATTGTTGGTGATTCGCTCTCGGGCGAGTATGACCTTCCGGCCGAGGAACCGGGCGGCGAGAAGCGCTTTGACGTCAAGAGGTACTTTGAGCAGGAGACGGGTTTCGGCGGGCGGCTGTTTGATGTGGTGCTGCTGTGGGCGACGCTGGATTATGTGCCCGATGGGTTGATTGAGGCGCTGATCGATCGGATTCATCAGACGACGGAGCCTGGCGCGCAGGTGCTGGCGATGTTCCACGCCAAGAAGAACGATGAGAACACGCGCTACTGCCGGTATCACCTGACGGATTCGGAGACGATCGAAGTGCAGGAGATGGAGGCGCATCCGATTCTACGGACGCTGACGAATCGGGGGATTGAAAAGTTGTTTTCGAAGTTCGGGAACTACCGCTTCTTTCTGGCCAAGGACAACCTGTACGAGGTTCTGATTACGCGGTAGCAATCCGGGGGCGGGTGTTGTCGCGATCCGCGTGGTGCTGGGAGTGCGAGGACAGCGCAGCGAATTTGCGCATGCGCTGTAGACTGCTGCACGAAGAGAGACTGCCATGCGAGTTGTGCCGGTAGTCCCTTCGGTGGTGTGCGCCTGCGTTGGATCGGCTGGGGCACGGAACGCCAGTGCGGTTCCAGTGACTATAGGACAGCAGTGCGCCAGGTGAGAGGGGTGACCGATTCGGGGGAGCGCGTGAGTTCTCCGTTGCGGCTGGAGAAACGGGTACGGCGGGGTGTACGCCATGCGTTTACGGGGTTTGGGAAGTCATAAGGATTGAAGATCGTGAATGTGACGGACCATGCCGTTGCATTTCAGCGCGTCATTGAGATCGAAATGAAGAGCGCGAAGGGCTGGGGGGTAGCCGCGATTCAGGCGGTGGCCGATTGCAGTGAGTTCTATTCCCGGTCTTAGTGGAAAGCTCCGGTGCGACTTCCTGCGCATGGCGTGCTGACGGTTTCCCCACGGAATGGATGAATCTGCGGCGGGCAATGCCCGGCTAATTGCCTGCAGAACACCCGGCTGAATCGGAGAACATTGGGGTTTGTGGTGGTGTTGCTGCCGAGTGGACGGCACATGCTAAGCCGTGCTTTTCAGCTTTCTACGGATGGGGGCAGAGCCCGATCGACGGGCAGGTTTTGACGGAAGGGCGATGCGGTGGTCGACGCGGGATGCGGTCTGATTTTGTAGCGCGGGGTGCGGAACGGGAAAAAGAGTGTTTCCCAGCCTCTTGCATTCCGCTACTTCGTCCGATGAATCAGGGAGAGTCTCGTGAATGACGAGAACACAGCCCTGAGTTTGTTGACAGGGTTTGAGGATACTTGAGGTTCGCGG
>JAJZJJ010000075.1 GCA_021810175.1 Acidobacteriota bacterium
CCGCGTCGGTCCGCGCTGGGCACTCTTCATCACCTCCGCGCTCTTCGGCCTCTCGCACTTCAACAAGCGCAGCGGCATCTTCAACTGGCGCTATGTGATTCTCGCCGCCCTCGCCGGCATCTTCTACAGCCGCGCATGGCGCCGGAACCGCCGCGTTGGAGCCTCCACCATCTGCCACGCCACCGTCGACACCATCTGGGGCGCGCTCTTCTGGCGCCCTTACTAGGCTTTGCTGTAACCAGTCATTACGACGGCCGCTGCTCAATATGGCGCACGTGGTGGGGATGATAATCGATATAACCCAACCCTACCCGCATGTGGTGCTGGATCGCGTTCGGCACCGTCACCGCAATGCAGATCCCCAGGATCCCGTGCGCCAGCCCCAGCGTGTACAGGTTCCGGTAGCGCAAAAACAGCACACAGGAAATCGTTCCCCACACCAGCGTCAGCGGCATCAGCACCGGGTTCGGAATATGCGCGCACGTAAACATCACCGCCGCCACTACCACCGCCCGCCTGGGCGAGAGCCCCAGCCGTAACAGCCGCAGCAGCACGTACCCCTGCAGAATGAATTGCTGCAGAAACGCCCAGATCACGTATCCCGAAACATGAATCAGAAACGGCGGCGGACTGTACAGCGGGTGATACGTCCCCAGGTTGCGCGCCGCCATCACCGCAAACGCCGCCAGCATCAGGGCGGCAATCACAATCCAAAGCGACGGCAAGACCCCGCGCAACCCCAGCCCCGACCGCGCCAGCAGATCGCGCCTCAACAGGCTCGATCCAATGATGAACGCAAATCCCACCCAGTACAGCCAGTGCTGCGTCAGGTGAGGCGACCAGATCACCACCAGGATCAGCAGATATCCAACAACAATCTCGAAGAGATCGCGCCTGCGCGAAGCCGGGGAGGGCAAATCCACACCCTCAGATTAATCCAATCCCGCCGCACAAAAAATTCGGGGACGGCCACCGCCGTCCCCTTCTCAGATTTCGCGGCCTTTTATTGCAGCAGCGTGCCGTTTTCCGGCTCTTCCTTGGCCTCTTCCGGCGGAATCACGACCGACGCGGCGACCTTGTCTTCCTTATCCAGATTCAGCAGGCGAACACCCTGCGTCGAGCGACCCGCGGCTCGCACGCCATTCGTGTCAATCCGGATAATCTTCCCATACTGGCTGATCACCACCAGCTCCGACGTGTCGTCCACTAGCTGAATCGATACCACCTTGCCGTTCTTCGCGGTCGTCTTCACGTTGATCACGCCTTTGCCGCCGCGCGTCTGCAGGCGGTACTCATCCACGTCCGTCCGCTTGCCGTAGCCGTTCTCGGTTACGCTCAGGATCAGGCACGCGCAGGCCTTGCCGTCGGCGCCAACGCCGCGCTCTTTCGGCGTCGCCGCCATGCCCACTACATAATCCTTCTTGCCCAGATCGATACCGCGCACCCCGCGCGCCGGCCGGCCCATCGAGCGCACATCGTTCTCGTCAAAGCGAATCGCCATGCCTTCGTGAGTCGCCAAAAACACAACCTGGCTGCCATCGGTGATCGTCGCCTCCACCAGTTCGTCTTCCTTGTCGATGCCGATCGCGATAATCCCGCGAGCCATCACATTCGAGAAGTCCTTCAGCGGCGTCTTCTTCACCGTGCCCTGCCGCGTCACAAAGAAGATGTACTTGCTCTCCTCCGTCAGGTCGCGAACAGCCATGATCGCCCGCACCTGCTCGCCCGGTTGCAGGTTCAAGAGGCTCGCAATCGACTTGCCTTTGCCCGCCGCGCCCACGTCAGGAATCTCGTACACCTTCAGCCAGTACACCCGGCCCGTGTTCGTAAAGCACAGCAGGTACGCATGCGTCGAATCCACCAGCAACTGCTGCACGAAATCTTCCTCACGGGTCTTCATGCCCATGCGACCCGTCCCGCCGCGCTTCTGCTGCCGATACGTCGAGATCGGCGTCCGCTTCAGGTACCCCGAGTGCGAAACCGTCACCGCCACCTGCTCATCCGCAATCAGGTCTTCCAGGTGCAGCTCGGCCGTCTCGTCCACAATCTGCGTGCGCCGCTCGTCGCCATAGGTCTTGCGAATCTCCTCCAGCTCCTTCACGATCACGCCGCGCAGCTTCTTCTCTGACGCCAGGATCGACTCGTACTCGGCAATCCGCTCGCGAACTTCCGCCAGTTCCTTCAACAACTCGTCAATCGAGAGCTGCGTCAGCCGGTACAGCTGCAATTCCAGAATCGCGTCAATCTGCCGATAGCTTAGTGTCAGCGTCGGCTCAATCATCGTCGCCGGATCAATCGCATACTTCTTCGCGTCCAGCTTCACGCCGGCCAGCGCCTGACCGCGCACCGTAATCGTCCGCCCGGAGAAGAATTGGAATAGATTCTCCCGCGCATCCGCTCGCGAACTCGATCCGCGAATGATCTTGATCACGTTGTCCAGGTGGTCCAGCGCAATCTGGTAGCCCAGCAGAATGTGCTCGCGCTCACGCGCCTTCCGCAGCAGGTACGCCGTGCGCCGCCGCACCACATCCACGCGATGGTCGATAAAATGCCGAATCGCATCCGGCAGCGGAAGCTCCCTCGGCTGCCCGTTCACCACCGCCAGGAAAATCATCGAAAAGCTTTCCTGCATCTGCGTGTGCTTGTACAGCTGGTTCAGCACAATCTGCGCCTCGGCGCCCCGCTTCAGCTCAATCACAATCCGCATGCCGTCGCGGTCGCTCTCGTCGCGAATATCTGAAATATCGTCGACCACCTTGTCGTTCACCAGGTCGGCCACACGCTCAATCAGTTTCGCCTTGTTCACCTGGTACGGAATTTCCGTAACCACAATCGCACTGCGCCCCTGCGACATCTGCTCAATCGACGCCTTCGCCCGCATCAGGAAGCGCCCGCGCCCTGTCTTGTACGCGTTCGCGATCCCGCCGCGTCCGTAAATAAATCCGCCCGTCGGGAAGTCCGGCCCCTGCACATGCTTCAGCACTTCGGCCAGCCCCGCATGCGGATTGTTCACCATCTCAATCGTCGCGTTGATCACTTCCGTCAGATTGTGCGGCGGAATATTCGTCGCCATGCCAACCGCGATTCCGTTCGACCCATTCACAATCAGGTTTGGAATCCGCGTCGGCAGCACCACCGGCTCCTGCGTCGACTCGTCATAGTTCGGCGTAAAATCCACCGTCTCCATGTCGATATCGGCCAGCATCTCACCCGCAATGCGCATCATGCGGCACTCGGTGTAACGCATCGCCGCCGGCGGATCGCCGTCCACTGAACCGAAGTTGCCCTGCCCGTCAATCATCGGGTAGCGCAGGCTGAAAGGCTGCGCCAGGCGCACCAGCGTGTCGTAAATCGCCGAATCGCCATGCGGATGGTACTGGCCCATCGCCTGACCCACAACCTTCGCGCACTTCGTGTATTTCTTGTTATGCTGCAGCCCCATCTCGTGCATCGTGTACAAAATGCGTCGATGCACCGGCTTGAACCCGTCGCGCACATCGGGCAGCGCACGGCCGATAATCACTGACATCGAGTAGTCGAGATACGACCGCCGCATCTCGTCTTCAATGTTGATCGGCACCAGGTTCATCGCACCGCCGGTATTGTCACCGCCGGATCCGTTGCCAAGGGGAAGTTGGGGGTTTTGATCGTCTGCCATATCGTTTGCCGGTCAACGCCCGTCAGGTGCTCGGGAGCGGAATCTGGGACGAAGACTATCTCTATGATAAATCATGGCTTAGCTCCCGTACAGGGTGCCTCCGGATACATCCCCGGACTGCATTGGAATCAGTGGGTTAGAGGCCATTCCCCAGACCTCTGACCCGAAGCCACAACACCCTGCCCGGCTTTTCCCAGACGAACTGCTGCTCCTAGCCGCCTCAGTGGGGGATGGCCAACAGGAAACTTGCTCCAGGGCCGTGCACATCGATGCACTCCATTTCCCCCAGGGCGGTGCAGCCTGGCTCCTTCGTATTACACTGGCGCTTACGTTCTGGTCGCACGATGTCCAAACCCCCGGCCCAGCGCCTGCGCAAATTCCGATTCAACTTCCCACAGCGTATCGCCGCCCTGCTGCTGCTAATGTTCCTGGCGCAGTGCATCCTGCTCCTCGGCACCACCCCGCCCACCACGCTGGATTTTCATTACGCCGTCTGCGGCAGCAGGATGTGGGCGGCTTTTTCCCCTCACACCCCGGCTCCGGCCGTCTGCCCCAAGCTCCATGGCGGCGTCCTCGCCTACCGCGCCGCCGGACTTCCGCTCGCCGTCCACAATTGGCTCGCAGGCCGCCCGGCAAACGCCCTGCCCAATAGACTCTTCGTCACCATCAATAGCCTCACCCTCTGGCTGCGTCTGCCCTTTCTGCTCGCCGGCCTCGGCCTGGGCGCATGTCTTTGGTGGGTCACAAGGCGTCTCTTCGGCGATCCCGGCGGATACGTCGCCCTCGGTTTCTACTGCTTCGCTTCGCCCGTCATTGCCGCTTCGGCCCTGCCCAACAACGGCATTCTCGCCGCCTTTGGACTCTTTGCTGCCATTTACACCGCCATTGGTGTCGCTCACGCCATGCAGGGGCCGCGCCGTAGATGGCGCAAGCGCGTCATCCTGCTCGCCATCACCCTGGGCTTCACGGCCGCCGCCAGCGTCCTGGCATTCCTGCTTGCTCTGGTCATCGGTACTGGCCTCCTCGTTTGGCTCGCCGAAGACCGCCGCAAGCATCTCCCCCGTCTCGGACTCATCTGGACCGCTGGAGCCCTGCTCATTTTCTTCGCGGCCAATGGCTTTCAGCCTGAGGCTTTCGACGCATTCCTTCACCTCGCGCCCCCAACGCCCTCCTTCGGTCAGTTGCCCAACCTCGCCCTCCACTGGAGCACCGACCCGATACGCCTCGGCCTTGCCATCGCGCTCGTCGGCTATGCCTTGCTCCGCCGCGCCCGCTATTTCGGCAACACCACCCCTCTCTGGATCGCAGCCCTGTTGATCCTGCTTGCCGTCACCCACGTCAGTTCCGCAGCCTGGCTCTGGACAGCCCCGTTCCTCCTTACATTCATGGGGGGCGTCTACGCCGATCTCCTGGAAGGCCGCTTGCGCAAGCCCTTTTTCATCCTCTGCGCAACTCTGCTCCTCACACAGGCATTTTTCTCGCTCTCAGCACTCAATTCATTGATTCTAAAGTAGTTCCCGATAATACTCGAAAGCCGCGTCGGACGTACCCCCTTCATCCATGTCTCGGCCGAAGTCGATTTTTGTTACTGTTGAGGGACAAATAATTACTTGTGATGCTGTAAATTTAGTTGGTAAGGATACCAAGGTTACGTTTCCTCGAATACTGAGCACGCAGGGGCAACACCTCCATGAAGTACTCCAGAGCCGATCTGCTCCGGGCACTCGAAAAGGACGAGATTGTTCCCTTTTTCCAGCCCCTCATCGAAATGCAATCCGGCCGGATCGTCGGCTTTGAGGCTCTCGCTCGTTGGCAGCATCCCCGCGATGGCATGGTCGTCCCAAAGGACTTCATCCCGCTCACAGAGGCGTCAGGCCTAAGCCGCGATCTCACTTTTTCCATGCTGAGGCAGGTCGTCGCCATCGGAAAACGCCTGCCGGATCATCTTCATTACAGCGTCAACGTCTCCCCTCTGCAGCTCCGCGACACCTCTCTGCCGCAAACCATCGCCGCTGCCGTACGCGCCGGCGATCCGTCCGGAACGTTCCCCCTCAAACGGCTCACCATCGAAATTACTGAAAGCGCCTTTGTCCACAACCTCGGCCAGGCCGCCAATATCGCGGCAGAGATCAAAGCCCTGGGCCTGCGGCTGGCCCTCGACGACTTCGGAACCGGATACTCCAGTCTCCTCCATCTGCAATCGCTGCCCTTTGACGTCATCAAGGTGGACCAGAGCTTCGTCCGCCACATGGTCAGCCAACGCGGCAGCCGCAAGATTGTCTCTGCCGTGCTCGGCCTCGGCCTGAGCCTCGGCCTCACCACCGTCGCCGAAGGCGTGGAAGACGAAAATCAGGAAAGAATCCTCCGTTGGCTCGGCTGCGATGTCGGACAGGGCTGGCGATTCGGCCATCCCATGCCCGCCGCAGCCCTGTCAGAATTCCTCGATGATGCGCCGCACACCTCAGCCCCGGACCCCCCGCCTGAACCCACCTCCAACGGCCCCCATCCCGGATCGAGCCACTCCGCATCCCTCAATCTCGCCGATTTACAGTCCGGCCTTTCCTGCGCTCCGGTCGGCCTATGTCTCCTCGACCGCACCATGCGCCTCATCAGCGTCAACCCGCCCCTGGCAAAAATGCTCCCCTCCCGCACAGAAGCAATTCTGGGCCGCTCCATCGACGAAGTATTGCCGCAGGCGGCCTTCCTGCTCAGGCCGTACATCCTTCGCGCCCTCAAAGGCGATCCTGTATCCGGGATTGAGATCCCTCTCCATTCCCCGGGCATACCTCATGAGACATCCATAGGGTTCGTCTCCCTGCAGCCGGTCCGTGACGAGGCCAATGAAGTCGTGGGGGTCGCCGCGTCTGTCACCGACGTTACCCGTCGCAAACAGCTGCACGACGCCTTGCGGCAAAGTAATTCCTTCCTCCACGCGATATGGAACACTGCTCCGCTTGGTATCGTCACCGCCATGGGTGCAGCCAACGCAGTCACACTTTCGGGAAACCCCGGAGCCGAGCTCATCCTTCGACATCCCATCGTCCCCGCGTCTCAGGATCCGGAGCGAAAGGCATGGCGCATCTTTGACAAGCAGGCCCAGCCCATCGCATGGCTCGACTCTCCGTTGATGCGCGCCATCGAGCATGGCCGCCCCACACCCCCTGAAAACCTGCTCTACCTCAGAGGCGACGACACGCTCACAACCCTGCAGGTCACCGCATCGCCCATTTTCACCGCAGCTGGAAAAGTCCTCGGCGCTGTCATGACGCTCATCGATCTCGAAAACGGACCGGACAAGCTTCATGACGCCAGCCTGGCCGCGGGTCTCGCGATCAATCTCTGGACCTCCCGCTCTGGCGCCGCTTCGCCAGACCCCGAGCCGTCCCACACATCAAATCTGAATTTTTCCGATCCACCCCTTCCCCACTAGAACTGGTCTCATAAACCCTCCGCGCCTGGTGAGGCCTCGCATGAGACCCGCCATCGAAGCGGGGCTCATGCTTTCGTCGAAGCCGCTACGCTATTTATGAGACCAGTTCTAGGGCCTATCCCCATGTTTGCCTCGCATCGTCACTTTCCATTGCGAGGGCGAACCTTTAGACTCCAGACAAATGCCCCGCAAGGACCCCAACGCCGAACGCCTCATCAGCGCCACGCGCTCTGAGGAAGAAGATTCTTTCGAACTCAAGCTCCGGCCGCGGCGGCTCCATGAATTCATCGGGCAATCCAAGGCCAAGGAACAGCTCGCCATCGCCCTCGAAGCCGCCAAATCGCGCGGCGAGGCCCTCGATCATGTCCTGCTCTTCGGCCCTCCCGGACTCGGCAAGACCACGCTCGCTTCCATCATCGCCAATGAGCTCGACGTCGGCTTCCAGCAAACCTCAGGCCCCGCGCTGCAAATCCAGGGCGATCTCACCGCCATCCTCACCAACCTGCGCGAAAAACAGGTCCTTTTTCTCGACGAAATCCACCGCCTCCAGCCCGTGCTCGAAGAAAAACTCTACACCGCGCTCGAGGACTACAAACTCGACATCATCATCGGCCAGGGCCCGGCCGCCCGCACCCATGTCATGGAGATCAAGCCCTTCTCCTTTGTCGCCGCCACCACGCGGCCCGGGCTGCTTTCGTCGCCCCTGCGCTCGCGCTTCGGCATCCTCCTGCGCCTCGAGTTCTACTCCGACGACGAGCTCCGCTTCGTCGTCGAGCGCTCCGCCGAAGTCCTCAACGTCCCCATCGACCAGGACGGCGCCGCCGAAATCGCCATGCGCTCCCGCGGAACACCCCGCATCGCCAACCGCCTCCTGCGCCGCGTCCGCGACTATGCCCAGGTCCGCGCCTCCGGCGTCATCGACCGACCCACCGCCATGCAGGCACTCGAAATGCTCGAAGTCGACGCCCACGGCTTTGACGACCTCGACCGCCGCCTCCTCATGACCATCATCGAGAAATATGATGGCGGACCCGTTGGCCTCAATACCCTCGCCGCCACTCTCGCCGAAGAGCAGGACGCCCTCGAAGAAGTCTACGAGCCATTCCTCATCCAGCGCGGATTCCTCGAGCGCACTCCACGTGGCCGCATGGTCACCCGCGCGGCCTATGAGCACTTCGGCATCCCGCTCCCGCGTCGCGCCAATACCCTCTTTTAGGCGACCCCTGCCACGCGCAAGCGCATCTCTCTTTTAGATCTATCCCTCGTTTGGAGAAACCGCCATGGCTCGCACCGAATCCCTCATGCAGGAACTCGGCTCCGCCGCTCCCACATTCACTCTGCCCGATGTCGTCACCGGAAAATCCATCTCCCTCGCCGACGCACGCGGCCCTAAAGGCCTGCTCGTCATGTTCCTCTGCACGCACTGTCCGTTCGTCATACATCTCGAAAAGTCCATCGCCCAGCTCGGCCGCGATTACGACGGCAAAGGCGTCGGGATTGTTGCCATCAGCAGCAACGACGCCGTCGCCTACCCCGACGATTCACCAAACCACCTCGCCGGCCAGGCCCGCCGCCTCAACTTTGCCTTCCCCTACCTCTACGACGAATCGCAGGCCGTCGCCCGCGCCTATCACGCCGCCTGCACGCCAGACTTTTTTCTCTACGACGGCAACCTCAAGCTCGTTTATCGCGGCCAGTTCGACTCCAGCCGACCCGGCAACGGCGTCGCCATCACCGGCAAAGACCTCCGCGCTGCCCTCGACGCCGTCGTCGCCAACCAGCCCGTCAACCCCCACCAGATCCCCAGCCTCGGCTGCAACATCAAGTGGAAAGAATAGAGCCCCAGCCAAAAAGAACAAGGCGCGCCGCTCTCGACGCGCCTTTTCATCTTCCCGCTCTACAATCCGAGCGACTTGATGTGCTTCCGTAATTGCGGGCCCAGGTCATCGCGCTTCAGTGCATAGTCAATCGTCGCCGTCAGCAGACCCAGCTTGTCTCCGGCGTCGTACCGCTTGCCCTCAAAGCTGTAGCCGTACACCTTCTCCTTCTGCAGCAACCCCTT
>JAJZJJ010000076.1 GCA_021810175.1 Acidobacteriota bacterium
ACGACGTGCGTCCGTCCATCGCCTTCGACCACTACGATCCGCGCAATCCCGACGGCGTCTACGACTTTGTCGGCGCGACCTTCTTCTCGCCCTCCAACGAGCAGTACTACGGCCTCGGCGAAAACCAGGAAGGCTACCTCGACCATCGCGATCACCCCATCCGCTGCTGGAACAACTACACGTCTCCGGCGGGTCCGACCTTCTGCGTGCCCTTCCTCGTCACCAACCGGCACTATGCCGTGCTGTGGGATAACCCCTCGAAAACCACCATCGTTCCCGGCTTCAATCAGCAGACCAAGTGGGAATCGCAGGTCGGCGACCGCGTCTCCTTCTTCGTCATCTACAGCAGGCACATCAACAAAATCTACTCCGGCTACGCCCTGCTGACCGGCAGCACTCCCATGCTGCCCAAGGCTGCCTACGGATACATCCAGTGCAAGCAGCGATACTCCAGTCAGGCTGAGGTCATGTCCGTGGCCGACGGCTATCGAGAACGACATCTGCCGCTCGATATGATCGTCGTCGACTGGTTCTACTACACCAACATGGGCCAGATGGACTTCAATCGAAAATACTGGCCTCACCCATCGCAGATGAATGCGGAACTGCACAAGATGGGCATCTCCACCATGATCAGCGTGTGGCCGCGCTTTGTGCCCACCGATCGCTACTACGAGATGCTGCAGGACAAGGGCTGGTTCGAGCACCTGGCCGACGGCACTCCGACCAACGGCCTGCCCTACGACCACGCCGGCTCCGACATCGATACCACCAATCCAGCGGCGGCGCAGTGGTACTGGAACGTCATTAAGAACAACATCCTCAGCAAGGGCTTCAATTACCTCTGGGCCGATGAAACCGAGCCGGACCTGCCTCCCAACGGCAGCTACTTCCACATCGGGCCGGGTATCGAGTACTTCAACGTCTATCCGCTCTTCCACACCGGCGCGCTCTACAACGGCTATCGATCCGAAGGCGACAAGCGCGGGCTCATCCTCTCGCGCGACGGCTATCTGGGCATTCAGCACAACAGCACCATCGTCTGGTCGTCGGATATCTACCCCACTTGGGACACCCTGCGGCGGCAGATTCCCACCGGGCTGGACGTCGCCGCCTCCGGGCTGAATTACTGGAGCAACGATACCGGCGGCTGGCAGGGACTGCCTCCGGTCCATATCCCCAAACACAAGCCGCTGCTCAATCCGGCGACCGCCAGGAACAACGTCGGCGGCGATCTGGATTATCCGGAGCTGTACACGCGCTGGTTCGAGTACGCCAGCTTCCTGCCCATCTTCCGCACCCACGGCACCCGCCGATACAACGAGGTCTGGTCCTACGGCAAACCGGCCGAGCCCATCCTCGAAAAGTACCTGCGGCTGCGCTATACCCTCATGCCGTATATCTACTCGCTGGGCTGGTTCACGCATGAAACCGGAGCGCCGTTTATGCGCGCCCTGTTCATGGACTTCCCCAACGATCCGAAGGTGGCGAAGATCGGCAACGAGTACATGTTCGGCCCGGCCTTCCTGGTGGCTCCGGTAACCCGCCAGGGCCAGACCACCAAGCAGGTCTATCTGCCGGCCGGCGCCGACTGGTACAACTACTGGACGCATGAGAAGTATCACGGCGGACAAACGGTCTCGGTGGCCGCTCCCATTGACCAGATGCCCCTCTTCGTCCGCGCCGGCTCCATCATCCCCATGGGCAACCAGGTGGAAAGCACCGCGCAGCACCAGAACATCGTCAAAGTGGAAGTTTGGCCAGGGCGCGACGCCAGCTTCACCCTCTACCGCGACGATGGCACCACCTATGCCTACGAGAAGGGCGACTACAAACTCACCCACCTGCACTGGGATCAGGCGACCCACAAGCTGACCGTCACCGGCAAGCCCGCGTGGACCGCTCCCAACAGCCAGATCGTGGATGTGATTCAGTAGCCAGAGGGCAGGGGGCAACCCCTGCCGCACTGCGGTCGGAGACTTAAATCCGCGGGGGAATGCGGCTCAGTTCCGCATTCCGCCGCGGTTCTGTTTTGGGACGCGCCGCAATTCCTGGTGAACGAAGGGGCTGAGCCGGTCGCTCGGGCTTAATCGGCAAATTTCTTAATCGGCAAATTTATTGATCAGGACGATCACGCCCACGATAAGAACGACGGCCCCGATCAGGCCTGCAATCGTCAATGCAAACAGACTCATGGCATCTCCCCTGTCCCGCCTGCTCCCGCATGGGCGCTCTGCAGTCGCCGCAGCGCGTGCAGGGACCATCCAGACTAGCGGCCGGCGTGCTCGACCGGCAGTGATGACGGTCACGCCTGGCCGGACCTCGCCGCACCAGCAACCGGACTCGCCGGACCAGCCAACGGTTGCGCCCATCCTCACGCGTCCTCAATCGTCCTAAACTGGGAGCATGAGCAAGAACCGCATCGCCTGCGCGCTCGCCCTGTTCACCGCGGCAGCCGGCATACCCCTCGCCGCGCAGACCGGCCGCGAGCACCGCCCGGCCATGGCGCACCCTCCCGCCGAGCATTCCGCCCATCGCTCCGCCTATCGCTGCCCCGTGCCGGAGCCGCCTCATTCCTCGAAGATTCCGCCCACCCCCGCCCGCCTCGGCTGTCCCAAAGTGGGTTTTGCCCTCACCTGGATCGATACCAAATTGGGCACCGGCCCGCTGGCCCAGCCCGGCATGTGGTACACAGTCCAGTACACCGGCTATCTGGCAAACGGAACCATCTTCGACTCCACCTACAGCCATCCGGGCGATGCGCCCTATAGCTTTTTACAGGGTTCCCGGCACGTCATCCCCGCCTGGAACTGGGCTTTTGAAGGAATGAGGGTCGGCGGCACGCGCAGGATCTTCGTCCCCTACCAGCTGGGCTACGGGACGTACGGTCGGCCGCCGGCGATTCCGCCGAAGGCCAACCTCATCTTCGACGTGGAACTGGTCGGCCAGAGCATCGACCCCCCGTCGCTGGATTACCCGCTCCCCCGCCTCAAGCCGCCCCATTCCGGAACGGAGCCCCCGCCGGGAACGGTTCCGCGATAGCCGCGCTGGCTCAGAGCCTTTTTCTGGAAAACTGCTAAAAAATCATCGACTTAAGGCCTCGGGTTCAAGCGCGACATGAAGGACTCAGGATAGTCAACACCGCCCTGCGGCAGCGCAAAATCTTCGTCCCCGGCTTTCCCTCTGCCCGGGCGGCAATGGGGTAGGTCGCCACAATTTAGGACGCGGTCATCCTGGAATTGAGCGGTTCCGGGCAGCCGGGGGGTGATACGTTAAGAGCAATCCCCGCTCGATCAACGCTCGCATTTTGGCATCACGATTGCTACTAGAGTGCTCGGAGTCATTCTCCGGCACTGTGCATCCTGGTTCCGACGGAGAACGTCTCATGAAGTCTGCGCGTCTCGCCGCTTTCGCTCTGTCCGTCCTTTGTTGTTCCTCGATCCTCTATCCGCAACAACCTCCCACCTCTCAGCCTTCCAAAAACTATCCCACTCACGGAGCGAAAGTGGCCACGCAGGCCCTACCGGTCATCCCGGTATCCGGCCTGCCCGTGACCGAGGAGGAGCTGCGGCAGGCCCTGATCGGTAAAAACTTCTACCTGCGCGGCTTGTGGATGAACGACACCCTCCATTTCGACATGAACGGCAAACTGGAAAGCCAGTCCCGAAAAGGGTCGTTCACCCTCTGTGCGGTGGAAATCGAAAAGGTGCATCTCGACAAAAAGAACGTGGAACTGATCGGTGCTCGCTACGGAATCCACTTCGAAGACGACGGCGACTGGGCCGGGCAGGCCGAGGCCTTCGACCGCATCCGGATCACCCCCAAAAAGAAGCATCTCGACATCGTCATCGAGCGCCAGCAGGTCGTCATCCCGAAGAAGAAAAAACACGGTAAGGCGCATCCGAAGCCTGCCGCCGCCGCCGCAAAGCCGGCCAATCGCGGCAAGACCACCCAAAATCCCGCCGAGGCCGCCCAGCGTCTCCGCCGCACCATCAACCGCATCTTTGCGCCTTCGCTCGACCCCGCCATGGTCGCCGAGATGCCCCACTTCTGGCAGTACTTCTACAACGCCCAGCGGAAGCACCAGTCCATCGAGCCTTCGGATCCCAACATCGTCCATCCGGGCCCAGGCATTGTGGGGCCCACCATCGTCCGCAATCAGGTGCCCGCCTCCAACGAGTACGCGCAGAAAAGCCAGGTGGCCGGCGTGGCCAGCTACGAGGTCATCCTTGGAGCCGACGGCAAGCCACTCGGCGTGGCCGTGGTTCGCCCCATCGGTTTCGGTCTCGACGAGAACGCTGTAGCCGCGATCCGAAAGTCCACCTTCCGCCCTGCCGTGAAAGCTGGTAAGGCTGTGCCGTCGGTCTTCGACCTGCTGGTCAGCTTCAGAATCTACTCGAAGCTCACGGAAGGGAACGGAGCGGGCATTCCCAACGCGCCGCGCGGCATCTCCCCCATCACCGGCAAACGCTCCCTGCCGGGCCCGTACACCGCTGATTCTGCGCCGCGCTAGCCGGAAGGCGAACAGCGAACCTGGTGTCTGCCTCGCGGATCGCTGTGCCTATGCGGTGAACGGACGGCACCAGCCGCGTCAGTAGCCCAGCTTCTTGTTCACGATATTCCGCAGCGGCTGGCCCCGGCGGAAGCGTTCGTACTGCTCCAGAAACAGGCGCATCGCGTTGTCCAGCCAGTCGCGCGTGTGGTCGGTGGAGTGCGGCGAGACCAGCACATTGTCCAGCCCCCACAGCGGATCGTCGGCAGCGAGCGGCTCCTGCTCGAAGACGTCCAGCGCGGCCCCGCGGATTCTGCGCTCGGCGAGAGCGCGCGTCATGGCCCCCTGGTCGATCACCGGCCCGCGCCCCACATTGATGATCACCGCTGTCCGTTTCATCGCCGCGAACTCGGCGGTGGAGAGCATGTGGTGCGTCTCCGGCGTGAGCGGCGCGGCCACCGCGACATAGTCGCACAGGCCCAGCATCGCGTGCAGTTCGGCCGGCTTGTGGAACTCGTCGATGAGCGGATCGGGCGCATCCGGGAAATGCCGCTTCACCGCGAGAATCCGCATGCCCATTGCGCTGGCGCGCACCGCCACCGCGCGGCCGATGTCTCCATAGCCGACAATGCCGAGCGTGTGGCCCGTCAGCTGATCCACGTCGAACTGCTCCCAGCGGCGCGCCTGCTGGTTGCGCAGCAGCCGGGGAATATCCTTCGCGAACCACAGCATTCCGGCGATGGCGAACTCGCCCAGCGACGGGCTGAAGACACCGCTGCTGTTGGTCAGCGGAATCGGATACTCCACCAGCTCGGGAAAGAGAATGTTATCCACCCCGGCGTTGCGCGAGTGGATCCAGCGCAGCTTCGGGCACCGCCCCACCACATCGCGCAGCGTCTCGCGGGAGCCGGTCCAGTAGAGCAGCGCCTCGGCGTCGCCCGCGGCTCCGGCGAAAGCCTCCGCGCTGTCGCCGATCGTGTGGGGAATGCCCTCCAGCATGCGGAGCTGTGCATCGGCCTGGTCGGCCTGATTGGCAAGAACGAGTACGGCAGGGAACTGCGCTGACTCTGCTTCGGGCACTGCTTCGGGCATCGATTATCGGCTCCTGATCTTCTGATGAGCTGCGCCGCGGCGCAGATTCCACGATAGCGCGAAGCCGCGGCCATCAGGTGAAGCTGCGGGTCAAACCGCCCGCTGCTTTCCTTACCGCGTGGAAGCAGACGCGGGCCGGAGCATCCGGTAGTGGCTGAAGGTGTAATCCTCGATCCGCGTGACATACGGGCCCCATGTCTGCAGCGGCAGGTTCCACTCTTCGGTCGTCAGCATCGAACGGCCCCGCCACAGACTCACGCTGTGCAGGGGTAGCCAGTACGGCTGGCCATCCACCATCACGCGGCCGTAATCCACTTCCATCGCCGACCGCTGCACCGGAACGAAATCCCGCAGCCCGGCGCCAATCCATACGCGGAGAATCGCTCCGCTCGCGGGATCCACCGCAAACCCGCCCCGGTCCGGCGGGTATTCGGAATAGTTCTCCTGGCCGCCAGTGTTCAGCACGCAGCAGCCGCTCACCTCGTACATCGACTCCGACCGGGGAATGCGAAAGGCAAACACCGCGCTCCGTCGTCCGTCTATCCGTTCCCAGCGCGCCCAGCGGATGCTGCCCGAGCCTTCCAGCGCATCGCGCACCGTGTGCAACAGCGGCTGAAACGAGCTGAAGGAGCGCAGCTGCTGCACCGGAGACGCTGCCTGCCACAGCTGTTTCGACTGCGCGACAGCCGCGCCCCTCGAATAGAGGATGTTCGTTGTGATGTCGCTCTGAACGCGTAGCGAAGTTCCCGCATCGCCGGACTCATGACCGGCCGCATTGGTCAGCAGAATCGCCTGGCGCGTGCCGGCGAATTCCGGCCAGCGCGGCAGCTCCTGCATGAGGAAGTGCGCCGTCCTGGCGAGTATCTGCTGCCGCACGGCGAACGAAGGTGGCGCGGCGTGCAGCACGTTCTGCGGAGATGGCGGGCAAAATGCGGCCTGATCCGCCAGGCCCAGCAGCTTTTGCTGTGCGCTGCTCTTGTGCAGTTCATCCGTCAGCGCGATCAGCCGCGCAAAGCTCAGGCGCTGCGTCAGCCGCAGTTCCGCGAACCTCCCTGCCGCGTGCCGTGGGTCGGCATGGATCATCTGCTTCAGTTCGGCGGCGGTGACCGGCTGCAGCTTCGGACTGGCCGCGTCGCTGTAGAAAGGCTGATCGTAATAGCCGGCCGTCGTTCGCGCGGTCAGTCCCGGACGGGCAACGCGAACCTCGATGGAGTGAAAGTCGTTGGCGCGAGCAGTCGGCCGCGGGTTGAAGGTGATGCTGTAGAAAGTGGAACCATCGCGGATACAAATGCCGATTTCGTCCGCGATATCGCCGCGGGCTGCGAGCACGCGGCCGCCCGATTGCCGCGCCAGTTCGTTGAGCGAGAGAGGCCGGGGAGCGGACGCCGAAGCGGCGCTTTCGCCAGGACCAGCCTTCCGCGCGGATGCACTCCGGTGCGGAGCGCGCGCCCCGCCCTGAGCGGGGATCACATCGATCGCCACGCGCGTTTCCCGCAGCAGCCCGGAAAACCACAAAATCCTGCCCAGGAGGTACTGCTGCGCGCGCTTCGAGCGGACGGGGACGGGGCCGGCGGCTGGATCGTCAACTCTCGCCGGAGCAATCCACACCACGATCTTGCGCCCGGGAGTGTTGGCCAGTCTGCCGGCGATGACGCCCAGCGCGCCAACGCCGTGGAAGCCGGCATATTGAAAGTGTTCGGGTGGCGGAATCGTACCGCTGGCCGCCTGTCCGGCGCCCGCCGAGCGGACCTGCGGTCCTGCTTCGCCAGCCAGACGAAGGCTGTCGGCCAGCAGATTGCCGTCCCTGGAGGATCTGGTCAGCAGGGTCATGCCCTGCCGATCCACAGTGCAGAGCCTCACAGGGTACGGCAGCTCTCCGCCGTTGCGCAGCAGGAAACGCAGGACCTGGTCGCGTTCCACGGCAGCCAGCCTCGGCCCGGCATGCCGCGTATCCAGAACCAGCACGATGTTCAGCGGCGAATCGCGCTCAGCGGCGGGTGGCGCAAAGGCGACAATCGGGACGGGCTTGCCGTTGTCCAGAACTGTGAAGTCGCTGCGGGGCAGATCCTCGGCCGCCCGTCCCGTCGCACCCGCGACCGAAACATCCAGCCGGATCAGTCCATGCAGCCGCACAGCTTTCGCTTCCGCGTGAAGACGCCAGGCGGTCACCGGCTGGCTGGCCGCCAGTGCAGCGGCCGGCAGCAGGAACCAGCAAAGCAGCAGCGCCGCCAGATTCACAGCTGTCTCCGCACTGCGGGATCCACACATTCCTGCAAAGGCATTGACTCCGAATGTTTCATCATATTGGACGGCCGCGGCCGGAGAAAGGCCCTGGCTGATTCTCGCAGCCTCGCTTCAGCGATGGCGGCGGCGCGCCTTCCCGGGAGTGTAGCTCGGCAGCAGCTGAATGGTGGGCCGGAACATGTGGTACCGGTCGAAAATGAAGTCGTCGATCAGCGACGAATACGGGCCCCACGTCCTGAATGACTGGTTCCACTCCTTCAGCCGCACCATCGCGCGGCTCCGGAACAGCGTGACACTGTGCATCGGCACAATGTACGACTTGCCGCCAATCGTGACCCGCCCATAGTCGATCCCGACTTCGGAGCGGTCGACCGGAACAAAATGCCTGAGATCGGCGATCACTTTGATCCGAAGGATGGCGCCCGAAGCAGGGTCAATGGCGAAATCTCCATGAGTTGCGGGAAAGGTAAGATACCGCGGCGAGCCCAGCCCCGCCAGGCAACACCCCTGCACCGCAAAGCGCGACAGCGACGAGGGCAGCCGAAACGCAAAGACCGCCGCCCGGCCCGTCGCGCCCCGCTCCCAGTGCGACCACGAGACGTCATCCGGCGAGCCGACCGCGTTGCGAATCAGTTTCAGCACTGGTCCGAACGACCCGTAAGCCTGCAGAGCCTGAGGTTTGCCCGCCTCGCCCCTCGCATGATCAGCCTCCAGCATCTCGCCGCCGTGACGATACACAATCGTGGCATTCGATTCCCGCACGATGTGGAGCGGCACGGCCCGGACGTTGGTATCCAGCTCATGAAAGCCGGGAGTCTCGCTCAGGAACAGCGCGCGGCGATCGGCAAAGAAGTTCGGCAGCTGCGGTAGCCGATGGCTGAGGAAGTCCGCCGTCGCCGCAAGCATCTGCTTCTGCTGCGCGGCGGAAGGCGGCGGCCCGGCCAGCACCTCGGAGTCTGGCGGAGGCAGGAAGTCAGCCTGATCGGTGAGCGCCAGCAGCGCCTCGCGGGCCTTGTTGCTGTGCAGAGCGCCAAAGAGCGACTCCAGCCGGGCGAAGCTCAGCCGCTGCGTGAGCCGCAGATCGGGAAACGCGCGAGCAGCGTGCCGCGGATCGGAGTGAATCATCCGCTCCAGTGCGGCCACAGTGACTGGCCGCACCTTCGCATTCGGCGGATCGTCGTAGAAAGGCTCATCGTAGTAGCCCGTCGTCGTATGCGCCGCCAGGCCCGTCCGCGCGAGCCGGATAGCGATGCGGTGATACTCGTTCGCGTGCTCTGCCAGCGGCGGATC
>JAJZJJ010000077.1 GCA_021810175.1 Acidobacteriota bacterium
CAACGGCTCCGACATCTACATCTCGCACGTCATGATTCCCAACAATCAGGTCACCATCAACGGAGAAAGCAGCACCCCGTGAGCCCGTCCCGCCCATTCATCCTGCGGCCGGTCGCCACTTCGCTGCTGATGGCCGCCATCCTTCTCGTGGGCATTGTGGCATTCACGCAGTTGCCGGTTTCCGCTCTGCCCGAGGTCGATTACCCGACCATTCAGGTCCTGACGTTCTATCCCGGCGCCAGTCCGCAGATTAGCGCCACGACCATTACGGGTCCCCTGGAGCGGCAGTTCGGCCAAATGCCCGGCCTCAACCAGATGACGTCCACCAGCGCGGCGGGCGTCTCCATCATTGTTCTGCAGTTCGATCTCTCGCTGCCGATCGACGTCGCCGAGCAGGAAGTCCAGGCCGCCATCAACAGCGGCCAGTCCTATCTGCCGTCGGTTCTTCCCACGCCGCCGATCTACAGCAAAACGAACCCCGCCGATGCGCCCATTCTTACCATGGGCATTACCTCCAACGAGCTTCCCCTCTCGAAAGTCGAGGACCTCGTCGATACCCGGCTGGCTCCGAAGCTCTCGCAGGTTGCGGGAGTCGGGCTGGTCAGCATCAGCGGCGGGCAAAAACCGGCGGTCCGCATTGAGGCCAACCCGGTTCAGCTCGCGTCCTACGGCCTCAGTCTCGAGGATCTGCGTGCCGCCCTGATCGAGGCCAGCGTCAATGCCGCCAAGGGCAACTTCGACGGCCCCCGCCAGGATTATCAGATCGCCACCAACGACCAGATCACGGAAGCCAGCCAGTACAAAAACGTGGTGGTGACCTACCGCAACGGCGCTCCTGTCTTCGTGAAGGACGTGGCGAAGGTCGTCAACGGCGTGCAGAATGCCGCCGAAGCCGCCTGGATGAACACGACCCCGGCCATCATCCTGAATATCCAGCGCCAGCCGGGCGCGAACACGATCACCGTCGTCCACTCCATCCGTAAGATTCTTCCCCAGCTGGAGGCCGATCTGCCGGCCTCCATTCATATCCGCGTTCTCACCGACATGACCACCAGCATTGAGGCTTCGGTCCACGATGTGGAGTTCGAGCTGATGCTGACCATCGGTCTGGTGGTGATGGTGATCTTCCTCTTCCTGCGCAGCGTTTACGCCACCGTCATTCCCTCGGTCGCTGTTCCGCTGTCCATCGTTGGCACCTTTGCCGTGATGTACCTGCTGGGCTACAGCCTGGACAACCTCTCGCTCATGGCGCTCACCATCTCCACCGGATTCGTGGTGGACGATGCCATCGTCATGATCGAGAACATCTCCCGCTATCTCGAAGAAGGCATGACGCCCCTCCAGGCGGCGCTTACCGGAGCCGGACAGATCGGCTTCACCATCGTTTCGCTCACCGTCTCGCTGGTGGCGGTGCTCATCCCTCTGCTGTTCATGGGCGACGTGGTTGGCCGGTTGTTCCGCGAGTTCGCCGTCACCCTGGCTGTCACCATCGTCATCTCGGCCATTGTCTCGCTCACGCTCACGCCGATGATGTGCTCCCGCATCCTGCGCCACAATCCCGCGTCGCAGCAAACCCGCTTCTACCGCTGGTCCGAGCATGTCTTCAACAGCATGATCGATTTTTACGGGCGGACGCTGCGGGTGGTCCTGCGTTTCCAGACCATCACCCTGCTGGTAGCGCTGGGAACCCTCGTCCTGACCGTCTACCTCTACATCATCATTCCCAAAGGCTTCTTTCCCGTGCAGGACACCGGCGTGATCCAGGCCATCTCCCAGGCGCCGGAAGCGATTTCGTTCTCCGCCATGTCCCGCCGCCAGCAGGAGCTGGACCGTGCCATCCTGAAGGATCCCGCCGTTGAGAGCCTCTCTTCCTTCATCGGAGTGGACGGCATCAACACCACGCTGAACAGCGGACGCATCGAGATCAATCTGAAACCGCTCGATCAGCGCCACGTCAGCGCGGCCAACGTCATCCGCCGCCTGCAGAAGAGGCTTGCCAATATCCCCGGCATTCACCTCTACATGCAGCCCGTGCAGGACATCACCGTCGACGATCGCGTCAGCCGAACTCTCTATCAGTACACGCTCGAAGATCCCAATACCGAGGAACTCAATCGGTGGACGGCAAAATTCGTCGCTCGCCTGAAGAAGTTGCCCGATCTCGAGGATGTGGCTACGGACCAGCAGACCGGCGGCATTGCGGTCTCGCTCCTGATCGACCGAGTGACCGCCTCGCGCCTCGGCATCGCACCCACCACCATAGACAACACCCTGTACGATGCCTACGGCCAGCGGCAGATCAGCACGCTCTACACGCAGCTCAATCAATACCACGTTATCCTGCAGACCGCTCCGAAATGGGCGCAGGATCCCGCGAATCTCGGCGATCTCTACATCCCGACGAATGCCTCGTCCGGCCTCAGCGGCGCTGCCGCGGCAACCACGTATGCTGCCGCGGCGTCAGCCTCCGCCGGTTCCAACGCTCTTACCGCCGGCCCTCTTTATACGCCCAGCTCGGGTGCTCTCACGGCCCCGGCCTCCGTGCTGTCCCCAACCAGCAGCATCCCAAACGCCGCTGTTCCTGCCGCCAGCACGACCGCGATTCCGCTGAAGGCATTTACCAAAGAGTCCATCGTTTCGGAACCTCTTTCCATCAACCATCAGGGACAGTTCCCCTCGGTCACCGTTTCCTTCAACCTCGCGCCGCACGGTTCGCTCGGCACGGCCATTTCCCAGGTCAACCAGGTTGCCGCCAGTCTGCACTTTCCCGCCAGCCTCCAGTCGGGCTTTGAAGGAACCGCCGCCGCTTTCCAGCGCTCGCTTTCCAATGAGGCTCTGCTTATCCTGGCCGCTCTGGTCACCGTCTACATTGTGCTGGGCGTTCTCTACGAGAGCTTCATCCATCCCATCACCATTCTCTCCACGCTGCCATCGGCCGGTGTCGGCGCTTTGCTGGCCCTGATGATCTTTCATCAGGACCTCAGCGTCGTCGGCATCATCGGCATCATCCTGCTCATCGGCATCGTCAAGAAAAACGGCATCATGATCGTCGACTTCGCCCTGGAGGCGGAGCGCGAGCGCGGTAAAAGCGCCACGGACGCCATCTTTGAGGCCAGCATGCTCCGCTTCCGGCCGATCATGATGACCACCATGGCGGCTCTGCTGGGCGGGCTGCCCCTGGCGCTGGGCCGCGGACTCGGCTCCGAGCTGCGCCGTCCTCTCGGCATCGCCATGGTCGGTGGCCTGCTCCTCAGCCAGATCCTCACCCTCTACACCACTCCGGTCATCTACATCTTCTTCGACAATCTTGGCCGCCGCCTCTCCGGCCGCCGGTCCGCGCCTCAGTCCGCCCTGATTACCGAAAGCGCAACACCAAGCCACGGGGAGATGCACCCGTGAGCCTCTCGTGGATGTTCATCCGCCGGCCGGTTGCCACCACGCTGCTCACCCTCGCTGTGGCCATCGCCGGAGCCATCGCCTTCACCCAGCTTCCGGTGGCTCCGCTGCCCCAGGTCGATTACCCAACCATCAACGTGGTCGCCGGCCTGCCGGGGGCGAGCGCGGAAATCATGGCTGCCTCGGTCGCCACTCCGCTGGAGCGCCAGCTTGGCCACATCGCCGGCATCACCGAGATGACTTCCACCAGTTCGCTCGGTTATACGCGGATCACTCTGCAGTTCGACCTGAACCGCAACATCAACGGCGCCGCCCGCGACGTGCAGGCCGCCATCAACGCCGCTCGCACCTATCTGCCGGCGAATCTCCCTTCCAATCCGCGCTTCTGGGAAGCCAACCCCGCCGACGCGCCGATCCTCATCATCGGGCTCACCTCGAAGAAGTACGACGTTACGAAGATCTACGATCTTGCTTCCACGATCCTGCAGCAGCGGCTCTCCACCATTGAAGGGGTCGGCCAGATTTTTGTCGGCGGCGGGGCTCTGCCTTCAGTGCGCGTGGAAGTGAATCCGACGAAGCTGGAGAGCTTCGGGCTTTCCCTCGCGAATGTCCGTTCCGCGCTGAGTCTGCAGAACTCGCACCTGGCTCTCGGTCAGCTGGCCAACAACCAGATGACCGCTGAAATCATCGACAACGACCAGATCTCCCGCGCCAGCCAGTACAAGCCTCTGGTCGTCGGCTACCACAACGGCGCCGCCGTCCGCCTGGAAGATGTCGCCGGTGTCTATAACTCCACTGAAGATATCCGGAATGCCGGGTACATGGATGGAAAACGCGCTGCGTTCCTCATCGTTTTCCGCCAGCCCGGCGCGAACATTATCCAGACCGTGGACCGGGTCAAGAAGCAGCTCCCCTTTCTTCAGGCGATTATGCCGGCCGGCATCCACGCCAGCATTGTTCTCGACCGCACCACCACCATCCGCGCATCGGTCCACGACGTCGAAGGGACCCTCGTGTTTTCGATCATGCTCGTCGTGCTGGTGGTGTTTGTCTTCCTGCGCAGTCCTCGGGCCACCCTCATTCCCTCCATAGCAGTGCCGGTTTCGCTGATTGGCACATTTGCCGTCATGTACCTCTTCGGCTATTCGATCGACAATCTCTCCCTGATGGCCCTCACCATCTCCACCGGCTTTGTTGTGGACGATGCGATTGTGGTGATGGAGAACATCACCCGCCATCTCGAGAGCGGAATGCCGGCCTTCAACGCCGCTCTGGTCGGCGCGCGCGAAATCGGCTTCACTGTCTTCTCCATCAGCATGTCGCTCATTGCCGTCTTCATCCCCATCCTCATGATGGGTGGCATTATCGGGCGGCTCTTCCGCGAGTTCGCGGTCACTCTTTCCACCGCCATCGTTGTCTCGATGGTCATCTCGCTGACCACCACCCCGACGATGTGCGCGCACCTGCTCCGGGGCCACGACGACGAGCGTCCCCACAACCGGCTCTACCGCGCCAGTGAGAAGGGCTTCAACGCCCTGCTTGCCGGGTACCGTCATTCGCTCGCCTGGGCGCTCGACAATCCCGTCCTCATCCTCATCGTGCTGGGACTCACCATCGCCCTGAACCTGGTGGTCATGGTCCGCATCCCCAAAGGCTTTTTCCCCGTGCAGGATACGGGAGCTGTCGTCGGCGGCGTGCAGGGGCCGCAGGATGCCTCCTTCCCCTTCATGAGCTATGCGCTGCGGCAGATGGTGAAGATCATCAAGGCCAATCCCGCCGTCGCCCATGTCAATGCCTACACCCAGGGCAACGGCGGCGGATGGATGTTTGTCGCGCTCAAGCCGCTCGGCCACGGCAAGGGCGAGCGCACCTCCAGCGCCACCCAGGTCATCAATCAGCTTCGGCCCCAGCTCGACCGCTTTCCTGGCGCGACCGCCTATCTCCACCCGGTGCAGGATCTCCGCATCGGGGCTCGCGTCTCCAATTCGATGTATGAGTACACCATCACGGCCGACACCCTTCCGGAGCTCGCCCAGTGGGGCCCGATCCTGCTCAAGCGCATTCGCCGGCTGCCCGGATTCGAGGACGTCTACGCCGATCAGCAGAACCGCGGCCTGCAGGAGATGCTGCATATCGATCGCGTCACCGCCGCCCGGCTCGGCCAGACCCCGCAGGCCGTTGACAGCGCGCTCTATGGCGCCTTTGGCCAGTCTCTGGTTTCTGTCCTCTACACTCCGCTCAACCAGTACTACGTCGTCCTGGAAGTCGCTCCGAAATACTGGCAGTCGCCCGCGGGCCTGAACGATATCTGGCTGAATCCGGGCGGCAATTCTCCCTCCCGGGCTGGCATTAGCTCCATCGCCCCGCTGAATACCGTCACCAGTGCCTACGCCACGACCACGCCGCTCTACATCAACCACACCGGGCAGTTCCCCTCGGATACGGTTTCATTCAACCTGGCGAAGGGCGTTCCGCTCAGTCAGGCCACGCGCGAACTGGATGAGATGGAATCCCGTCTCGGCCTTCCCGACAATGTTCACGGAGCCTTCTCCGGAACGGCCCGCGAATTTCAAAAGTCGCTTTCCACCGAGATGTGGCTGTTCATCACGGCAATCCTGGCCGTCTACATCGTGCTGGGCATTCTCTATGAGAGCCTGGTCCATCCCTTCACCATTCTCTCCACGCTGCCGTCGGCCTCCATTGGCGCCATGCTGGCGCTCATCATCTTTCACATCAGCCTCAATGTCATTTCGATCATCGGCATCATCCTGCTCATCGGAATCGTGAAAAAGAATGCGATCATGATGATCGACTTCGCGCTCATGGCCGAGCGCGAGCAGCAGAAGTCCACCTACGACGCCATCTTTGAAGCCTGCATGCTGCGCTTCCGTCCCATCCTGATGACCACTATGTCCGCCATCTGCGGCGCTCTGCCCCTCGCCTTTGGAACCGGCATGGGCTCTGAGCTGCGGCGTCCGCTGGGCATCACCATCGTAGGCGGCCTGATGCTCAGCCAGCTCATCACTCTCTACACCACTCCGGTCGTCTATCTCTCCCTGGATCGCCTCCGTCTGCGCATCCTTGGAAAATCACGCGATGCCTTCCGCCCGGAAATCGAAGGAGCCGCGTCTTGAGAATTCCCATGCGTACTGCAAATATCAGCCTGAAACACGCCAGGGGCGTCGCGCTTCCTCTCTTCCGCGGCCGGAGCGCCGCACTGGCGGCCGCGGCGCTGCTGCTCCTCGCCGGCTGCAATATCGGCCCCAAATATCACCCGCCCGCGCCGCCCCGCATTGCCGCGCACAATTACCAGCAATCGACCGTCAATTTCAGGAATGAGCCCGGCTGGAAGGTGGCCAGTCCCTCCGCCGCCATGCTCCGCGGCCCGTGGTGGACGATCTATCACGAGCCGGAGCTGAACGCTCTCGAAGATCAGCTCAATATCAACAATCAAAACATCAGACAATACTTCGAGCAGTACATGGCGGCCCGTGCCCTCATAGCCGAAGCGCGTGCCCAGTTTTGGCCCACCCTCACCGCGGGGCCATCCTTCGGCCGTGCGAAAAGCTCGGGCAACCTTCGCGCATCCTCGCTCGCCAACACAGGTTCCACCAGCACCATGTGGACCGCGCCGCTCGATGCATCCTGGGCGCCCGACGTGTGGAGTAAGGTCCGCGACGAAGTCCGCTCCGCTGAATATGCCGCCCAGGTCAGCGCTGCCGATCTCCAGACCGAAAAGCTGACCGAGCAGGCCTCGCTGGCGGAATACTATTTCGAAATCCGCGGGCAGGACATGCTGGAGCAGATTCTCAATCAGACCGTCGCCGCCGATCAGAAGGCCTATGATGCGAACGAGGGCGCCTACCAGGCCGGGACGGGCGACTACATTTCAGTGGTCGAGGCGCGCGCGACCCTGGCCGCGGACAAGTCAGCCGCGATCAATGTGGGATTGGCGCGGGCTCAGTATGAACATGCCATTGCTGTCCTGCTGGGCAGGGTAGCGACGGATTTCTCCATTCCCGTCCACCCCATGACCTACAACCCTCCGGCCATTCCCGTCGGTTTTCCGTCGGAACTGGTGGAGCGCCGCCCCGACGTGGCCGCCGCGGAGCGTATGCTTGCCGAGGCCAATGCCACCATCGGCGTCGGCTACGGCGCGTTCTTCCCGCAGTTCACGCTTTCAGCCAGGGGCGGAACGGAATCCTCAGCTATCGCCCACATTGCCGACTGGCCCAGCCGTTTCTGGTCCCTCGGAGTTGCCGCCTCTCAGGTCGTCTTTGACGCCGGTCTCTATCGGGCAACGCTGCACCAGTACGAAGCCACCTACAACGCCGATCTGGCCAATTATCGCGAGACCTCACTGGTCGCCTTCCAGCAGGTCGAGGACGCCCTGGCCGGAGTTCGTATCTACTCACAGCAGGTCCTGCAACAGAAACAGGCAGTGAAGGCGGCGCAGCAATTCCTTACTCTCGAAATGCAGCGCTACCAGTCCGGCCTTGATCCTTACGTCAATGTTGTTACCGCGCAGGATACGGTTCTCGGCGATCAGCAGGCGCTCAATATCCTGGAAGTCAATCAAATGACTGCGTCGGTGCAGCTCATTCAGGCCCTTGGCGGCGGCTGGAACACAGGTCAGCTCCCCACGCCGAAGCAAGTGGGCAAAAAGGTCCCGCCCAGAGACTACAAAATTCAGAAGTAACATCGCCGCCGTTCAGCGAGCGGCGGCCGCTGCCCGGATCGGCAGTGAAAGCAGCGCATCCGTTACGCGGTCGGCGGCATGACGCAGAACATCGCCCTCTTCGGCAAAATCGCCGGTCACGCACCGGATGCCGAGAGCCTCAATGCGCTCCACATCGGCCACCGTGACCTCGGCGCCCTCGGCAGCATAACGCTCCCGCAGCTGCGCCGATACCGGCGTCGTGTTGAGCAACGCGAAGTCGAAAATCGGCCGCCCCGCGTGCTCGTAGATTCGCTCGATGTGCTGCGACGCGGTCAGGTGCAGGCTCTCGTTGGCCTGCGTCATCAGGTTGCAGATGAAAACCCGCGTGGCGCTGGTTGCCGCCAGGGCTTCCGGTATCCCGCGAACCAGCAAATTGGTGATGATGCTGGTGTAAAGCGATCCCGGGCCGACCGTGACGATATCCGCCGCCGCAATGGCCTGCAGCGTTTCAGGCGGAGGCGGCGGCGCTGCCGGCTCCAGCATCAGTTCCACAATCCGCTGGCGGCTGGCCGTGATGTTCGTTTCTCCGCGCACCACCGAGCCGTCTTCCATCCGCGCCGCCAGAGTCACATTGGCCTGCGTTGCCGGATAGATATGCCCACGCGTCGCCAGAATCTCCGCAGCCAGCCTGACAGCCTGGGCGAAATCGCCCGTCATTTCGGTCAGCGCCGCGATAAACAGATTGCCGAAGTTGTGGCCCTCCAGTTCGCCGCCCGTCCGGAACCGATGGCGAAAGAGCCGCGAAATCAGCCGCTCGTCCTCAGAGAGCGCCACCATGCAGTTGCGCAGGTCGCCCGGCGGCAGCATGTTGAAATCGCGTCGCAGGCGGCCGCTGGACCCCCCGTCGTCGGTAACGGTGACTACGGCCGACAGGTCGGAGATGTGGGGTGTCTTGCCGGGGGCCGCGATTCGGCCAGGT
>JAJZJJ010000078.1 GCA_021810175.1 Acidobacteriota bacterium
CCGCCGAAGGTGGTTCCGTGCATGCCCGCATGGATGGCCTGCGAGGCTTCTTCGGTGCAGAGCATGACGCCCATGGGAATTCCGCCGGCCAAAGGCTTGGCCAGGGTGGTGACATCGGGCTGCACGCCATAGTGCTGGTAGGCGCACCAGCGGCCGGTGCGGCCCATGCCGGACTGGATTTCGTCGGCGATGAGCAGAGCGCCGGTGGAGCGAGTCAGCTTGCGCGCCGCCTGAAGAAAGTCATGCGATACGGGGCATACGCCCCCTTCGCCCTGCACAGCCTCGACCAGCACCGCGCACACTTCGCTGGAGAATTTTGCCTTCAGGTCGTCGACATCGTTAAAGCGGACGAACTCCACGTCCGGCATGACGGGATCGAATGGTTCGCGATACTTCTCTTTCCATGTGACCGCAACGGAGCCCATCGTTCGGCCGTGGAAGCTGTTCTCGAGCGCAAGGAATTTTGTCCCGAGATGCGCACCCTGGCTGCGCCTGAGTTTCGCATAAGCGCGGGCCAGTTTGAGAGCGGCTTCGTTGGCCTCGGCTCCGCTGTTGCAGAAGAAGGCGCGATCCATGCCCGTTGCTCTGGTGAGGCGCAACGCCACTTCCGCCTGTCCCTCGTGGAAATAGAGGTTGGAGATGTGCAGCAGTTTGCGGCTCTGCTCGGCGATGGCTTTCTCAATGGCCGGATGCGCGTAGCCCAGCGCATTAACTCCGATACCGCTGAGCAGGTCGAGATAACGATCGCCGTTTTCGTCGATTAGATACACACCTTCGCCGCCGGCGAAGAGCAGCGGATAGCGATCATAGGTACCCAGCAGGAGCCGCTTTTCGGCTTCACGCAGAGATTCGAGAGCGTTCTGCTTTGTTTCTGCCAGGGAGTTGTTCGTCAGCGTTGCGTTGCTCATGCCACCATCACCTCCGTGCCATAAGTCACGCGTGAACTGCACAGATCCGGCAGTGCCTCGGCTGCTGTTGCCGGCAGAATGCGCACCCGGCGAACGCCGTTGAGAAGGGCCTCACGGCAGGCACCCAGCTTCGGCAACATGCCGCCCTTGATCACTTCATCGCGAGTGAGCGCCGCAATCTGATCGATGCTCAGCCAGCGCATCACGCTGCCATCGGCGTCGAGCACCCCGGGCACATCGGTGAGAAACACGAGTGCATCGGCTTTGCAGGCTCCGGCGCAGGCTGCGGCCATCTCGTCGGCGTTGATGTTGTAGTATTGCCCGTCGAAACCAAGGGCGATGCTGGAAATGACGGGAACGGCGCTCATCTGCCAGATGGCTTCGAGCCAGCGTGGATCGGCGGATGCGATTTCGCCGACAAAACCGAGGTCGGGCGATGTGTGCTTTTTGCGGGCCCGAAAGACGAGGCCGTCGCCGCCCGACAATCCTACAGCCGGTTGTCCGTGCGATCCCAGCGCGGCGACCAGGGCTTTGTTGACGCCGCCTCCGAGCACCATGAGCGCGGTATCGCGGGTTTCGGCGTCGGTGATGCGGAGTCCGGAAACGAACTGGCTCTGCTTGCCCATCTGTTTCAGAGTCCGCGTGAGCTGCACCCCGCCTCCGTGCACCAGGGCCACCTGATTGCCGTCCTTCGACAGTTCGGCAATTGCTTTGGCACATTGATGCAGGAGATCGGGGTTCTCCAGAGTTGCGCCACCGAGTTTGACCACATATCTCATCTCAGTCCCTTCGCCTGTCGCTTACCGCAGGCCGTCCGCTTCCTGAAAGCCGCACATCAAGTTCAGATTCTGCACCGCCTGTCCGGCAGCGCCTTTGAGCAAATTGTCCAGGCAGGATACGATCACACATCGTCGCCCGTCGGAGGCGAGCTGAAAGCCAATATCGCAATAGCTAGTGTTCACTGAATACTGGATCTGCGGAAGCTGCCCGGCCGGGAAGAGGCGCACCATCGGGCTTTCCGCAAACCACTCGCGATACAGGCTCTCGATTTCGTCGGCCTGGCGCGGTTCGCTGAGCCACACATAGATTGTCGAGAGGATGCCGCGTGGGATCGGGAGCAGATGCGGCGTAAATACAATCTGATCGGCGCGAAGATCGAGCTGCTCCAGCAGTTCGCCGGTGTGCCGGTGCGAGAAGACGCCATAAGCCGACAGATTGTTGGCCGCGTACATGAAGTGGGTTTTCGCGGTGGGTGCCTTGCCGGCGCCGGAAACGCCAGACTTGGAATCGGAGACGATTCCACGATCGGCATCGATCCAGCCAGCCGAGACAAGCGGCTTGAGCGGCAGAATCACCGAGGTCGAGTAGCAGCCTGGGTTGGCTACCAGAGCCGCGTCCCGAATCTCATTGCGATGCAGCTCCGGCATTCCGTAGACGGCTTTGGCCTGGATTGCCGCGGCTGCGTGCGAATCCTCGTCGGCAAACTTGTAAGCTGCGCGATTGGAAGCGTCGTTCAGGCGCCATGCACCGCTGAGATCAATGACGCGAAGCCCATGTTCAAGTGCCAGGGGGACCCATTCGCGCGACTGTTCATGGGGAGTGGCGAGAAAGAGCACGTCCACGCCGCGCGCTTCGAGGAGTTCCCAGGAGAAGGGCTGAATCTTCAGTGCGTCGGCGCCCAGGCCCCTGCCATTGTTGTCCATGAGCTGCGGGTGTACGGCTGCCAGGGGTTCGGCGTCGGATCCGGCGCGCCCGAGAAACAGGGGTGGCTTTCCGGCAAGGCGGGGATGATGCAGGAGCAGGCGCGCCAGTTCCATGCCCGCGTAGCCGCTAACTCCCAGGACCGCTGTCTGAACTCTTGTCTCCATCAACTCCTGCCTTGCCTCAGTGGTGCAAACTGCAAAATGAATTGGACCCTGCAATCCCGCAATCGATTCATTTGCCGTCGAATTTATCGGGCTTTGCGGTTTGCGGCGCCGGCTTCCGGCGGGTACCTCAGCCGATCATTCGCTCCAGCCTTTCGCGCAGCGTGGCCGCATGTTTCTGGTCCTGGCAAATGATCAGCACCGTATCGTCTCCAGCCAGTGTTCCGACCACTTCGCGCCAGGTTTCGTTATCGATGGCCAGAGCCACCGGCTGAGCTCCACCGCTGGTGGTGCGCAGGACGAGCTGATTCTGCGCCTGTCGCACGGCCAAACCGAAGCTGTTGAGAATGTCATCGACTGTGGGCTGGTCGTCCTCCACAGAGACGTGACCGTTGCCAGCCGGGATAGCATAGCCTTTGGGGCCCTTGTACAGCCGCAATTCATGGACGTCGCGCGAAAGCGTGGCCTGCGTTACATCGAAGCCGCGCCGCATCAGCCTGCGCCGCAACTCGTCCTGACTGGTAATGATTTCGGCCGCCACCAACTGCCGGATGGTGCTGTGCCGTTCCTGTTTGCTCACACGAAAAACCGCGGCCAGGACAACGGGCCGCCCCTCTATGCATAAAAATACAGAAATGATGTATAAATATGCAAGGGGCTCCCGAAAAAAGGAAGGCGTCCCACGTGGCAATCTGCCGCCGCTGCCAAATTCCTCGAAAAAGTTCGCTTTTGCCCTCCGAGAGAAAAGGAAGACCGTTATAGTTGGATATGGGAACGAGAAACAGTGCTGAACCGGCCGTGTCGACCGGCGGCCCCCGCCCCAATCTGATCGATCCGCGCTTCGATCATGAATCGTGCGGCGTCGGCTTTGTCGCCACCCTTGAGAACCAGCCTTCGCATGAAATCCTTCGGAAAGCGCTGACCGCGCTGGCGCGCCTCGCGCATCGAGGCGCTGTTGCCGCCGATGGAAAATCGAGCGACGGGATCGGGATCAATACGGCAATTCCTCGTGAGCTGCTGCTGGCTTCCGCCGGGATTGCACTGGAGTCGACTCGGATTCTGGGCGTTGGGATGGTCTTTCTGCCGACCGACGCGGCGGCGTCGCAGGCGGCCGTTCGCGTGCTTGAGGAAGCGATTAAGGCGCAGGGGTTTACCATTCTTGCCTGGCGCGATGTTCCCACGCGGCCCGAGATTTTGGGTGAAATCGCCCTCTCGACGCTACCGGTGATTCGACAGATTCTGGTGACCGATGGCACCGGTGCGGAGCGCAGAGATGTGGACCGCCGTCTGTATCTGGCGAGGAAGCAGTTCGAGCGCGCCTCAGTCGAAGGCTACGTCTGTTCGCTTTCGTCGTCATCCATCGTTTACAAGGCGATGTGCGCCAGTCACCTGCTGCCGGAGTTCTATCCGGATTTGGCAGATCCGCGTTATGTGACGCCGTTTGCTCTCTTCCATCAGCGCTACGCCACGAACGTGGCCCCTTCCTGGGATCGCGCGCAGCCGTTTCGCGTTCTTGGGCACAACGGAGAAATCAACACGATCTGGGGCAATCGTGCCCGCATGAACGCGCGTTCGGCCACGCTTCCCGATGAGTTGCAGCCGATCTTTACACCGAGCGGCTCCGATTCCACCAGTCTGGACGAAGTGATCGAGATGCTGGCCCACAATGGCCGCACGGTTGCGGAGTCCGTCCGTATGGTCATTCCTCCAGCGGAAAGTGGGCGTCATTCGGCATTCCTTGCCTACCACGGTGACTGCATTGAGCCATGGGATGGACCTGCGGCCGTGGCCTTTACGGACGGACGCATGATCGGTGCGGCCCTGGACCGCAACGGCCTGCGTCCCTGCCGCTTCTTCGTTACAGAAGACCGCCTGGTGGTTGCTGGCTCAGAGGCCGGTCTGGTGGATCTCGATCCTGAAACGATTGTGCATAGCGGCCGCCTGGGACCCGGTCAGATGCTGCTGGCCGATCTCGAAAATCACATCTTTTACGAAGACGAGGATCTGCAGGCGCATTTCGACAGCTCCGCGCCGGAGTACGAGAAGCTGCTGGACAACACCACTCTCGATACAAATTTGGCAGTGGCCACGCTTGACGCCGGGGAACTGAATCGTCTCCATCTTGGCTTTGGCTATACGAAGGAAGACGTCAATATGATTCTCAGACCCATGGCTGTCGACGGCAAGGATGCTGTCTGGTCAATGGGCGACGATACGCCGATCGCGCCACTGGCTCGTTCGCCGCGGCCGGTATATGCCTTCTTTCGCCAGCGTTTTGCACAGGTCACGAATCCGCCGATCGACTCGCTGCGCGAGGCTTGTGTGATCCAGCTTCACACGCGGCTGGGACCCTGGCCGCACATTCTGAACACGCGGGAGCCACTGCCGGGTCTGTCGCTGAAGTCGCCGTTTTTGTCGCTTTCGCAGATGGATTCGCTGCACAGCCGCAAGCACGATCTGGCGGGCAATCTGCCGCTGGCGGTGCTGGACTGCGTCTTTAGCCCTGGCTGTAACATCGTTACGGCGATTGACGATCTGTGCCAGAAGGCGGTTGAGCTGGTTCGGGGTGGCGCGGCGATTTTGCTTCTCACTGACCGCGGTTGCGGAGAGCATGCGATTCCCGTTCCTATGGCGATGGCGCTTGGGGCAGTCCATCATGCCCTGATTCGGGCAGGCCAGCGGGTGCGGGTTGGACTTGCAGTTGAAGCCGGTGACTGCCGCGACCTCCACCATGCGGCAGTCCTGCTGGGGATGGGCGCCGGGGCGGTTTGTCCCTGGCTGGCGCTGGAGACGGCGCGTCAGATCGATCCGGAAAAGGGCGAAGAAAACCTGCTGCATGCGCTTGACCTGGGGCTCGCCAAGATTATGTCGAAGATGGGGATCTCGGTGGTGGACAGCTACCGCGGCTCGCACCTCTTCGATTGCCTTGGGCTTAGTCAGGAGGTCGTGGATCGGTGTTTCGAAGGCACTCCGGCTCCCATTGGCGGCATCGGATTCTCTGCGCTGGAGGCTGGCGTTCGCGAACTCTGGTTCGGGGCTCAGGGCAATGGCGAGTCCGAGAATTCTGAAGCTGGCGATTCCGGTGGCCCGCTGGTGACGATCGCTGCCACCCGGGATCTGCCGGACTACGGCTGGGTGCGTTTCCGGAAGGCCGACAAATCTGAGCCGCATGGCTGGCAGCCACAGACAGTGCGTGCGCTGCAGACGGTTGCCGGATCGACTCGCGCGGCTACATCGGCCGCCGATCCGGCCGCTGCGTGGGCCGCATTCTCCACTCAGGCGGCACAGAAGGATCCGAGTGTCCTGCGGGATTTGCTGGACATGCGGGTTGCCAGTCAGCCCCTGAAGCTCGACGATGTTGAGCCGGCGTCGAACCTCTACCATCGGTTTATTGCCAGTGCCATGTCACTGGGATCGTTGAGCCCGGAGGCACACCAGACGATTACCGCAGCGATGAACATGCTTGGCGGCCGTTCCAACACGGGCGAGGGCGGGGAAGATCCGGCGGTGTACACGCCGGATGTCGATCTCCCACTGGTGAACCGTACGGTGCCAGCGCATCTGCTGAATAACAAGGTGAAGCAGGTGGCCTCGGCGCGGTTTGGTGTGACCGCGCAGTACCTGATGCATGCCGACGAGATCGAGATCAAGATTGCTCAGGGGTCGAAGCCGGGTGAAGGCGGCCAGCTTCCGGGTCATAAGGTAACGGAGCTGATTGCTCGTCTGCGCCATGCACAGCCAGGGGTCACGCTGATCAGTCCGCCGCCGCACCACGACATTTATTCGATCGAGGATCTGGCTCAGCTGATCCACGATCTGCGGCGTATCAACCCGAAGGCGGCCATCGGGGTGAAGCTGGTTTCAGAAGTTGGGGTTGGCACCGTCGCGGCGGGTGTGGCCAAGGCTTATGCCGACTATATCGTGATTGCCGGGCACAACGGCGGGACGGGGGCTTCTCCGCTCTCGAGCATTAAGTACGCCGGCAGTCCGTGGGAGCTTGGGCTGGCCGAAGCGCAGCAGGTGCTGATCCAGAATGGCCTGCGTGGGCGGGTGCGCCTGCGCTGCGACGGCGGTCTCCGTACGGCGCGGGATATTGTGATGGCTGCGCTGCTCGGCGCCGACGAATTTGCCTTCGGCACGGCGGTGCTGGTGGCGCTTGGCTGCGACATGGCGCGCCAATGTCATCTGAACACATGTCCTACGGGTATTGCCACGCAGCGTCCCGATCTGCGCGCCAAATTCCGGGGCAAGCCGGAGAACCTGGTTCGGTTCTTCGACGGGCTGGCGAGCGAGACTCGCGTCCTTCTTGCGGATCTGGGTTTGCCTTCGCTGGAAGCTGCCATTGGCCGGACCGATCTACTGGAGCAGACGCGCTTCGATGGGTGCCTCGATCTGAGTGCCATGCTTGCGGCGCCGGTCGATGCGGGTCCCATTCGCTGGCAGGGTATGCGCAACCTTCGTCCGGAAAAGCACGCGCCCATTGACGATGCCTGGGTAGGGCCTGCCCTGGCGGCTTACAAAGCGGGGGAGCCTTACCAGGTCGACGCGCTGATCGCGAATGAGGACCGCACCCTTGGGGCTCGACTGGCGGGTGAACTGGCGATGCTGCAGTCCGCCGGGCTCCATCCTCGGGCGCCGCTCACGTTCCGTCTGACTGGCGAGGCTGGACAGTCCTTTGGTGCTTTTGCGGTTCCGGGGATGGAACTGGTGCTGAAGGGGCTGGCCAACGACTTCGTTGGGAAGAGCCTGTCCGGAGGAGAGATCGTCCTCCGCGGCCAGGGCCGGGCGGCACTCCAGTCAGAACTGCATGTGATTCTCGGAAACGTGGCGCTTTACGGGGCCACGAGCGGCGCTTTGTTTGCCGCCGGATGCGCCGGGGAGCGGTTTGCGGTTCGAAATTCCGGAGCTCTGGCGGTTGTCGAGGGCGTTGGAGATCACGGTTGTGAATACATGACTGGAGGCATGGTCGCCGTTCTCGGCGCAACCGGGACCAACTTTGGGGCTGGTATGACCGGTGGTGTCGCGTGGGTGTTCGACCAGGATGGACGATTCCTCGCGGGACAGCGGTACCACCCTGAGTTCCTCATCCCTGAACCGTATGAGACGCTCAGCGAGGAGGCCAAGGCGAGCATTCTCGGGCTGGTGCAGCTCCACGCTGAAAAGACGGCCAGCACACGCGCCTATTGGCTGATATCGAGATGGGAGGAGCTGGCATCGCGTTTCATTCGGCTCACTCCAAAATCGCAGGCGTGAAACGAGAATTCATCAGGCTCCAGCCGGGGGGGATTCCTGCGACGGAGCCCGATGTATCCTTTCGTTAATTGGAGCGTCTAAGTTCCACAGCGACCGTACACATGCCGTTTGCGACCCTGGTCTATCGCCGCTTTTTGCTCGTGGCGCTTTCCGCGCTGCTTTTGCTGCAGGGCTGTGATCGCTTTGTCCATCACGCCCCCCCGGAGTACGTCTACGTCTGGATCCGAAACGGCTATCTGATCAACCGGGTGTCGGTGATCAACCATCGCACGGCAGATGTTTACAACGGCGAGCGGCTCCAGGTGCTCCAGCACGGCCAGCGCTTTCTGAAGGTGAAGACGCCGAAGGGCGCGGTAGGCTGGATCGAAGAGCACGAGGTTATCGACCAACAGATCTATGACGCATTCGTACGGATGCGAAACGATCACACTAGCGATCCGATCGTCGCCACGGGGTTAATGATGGAAGGTTACTGGATGCGGGATGCCCCGGGACGGCAATCGAACCGATTTTACTGGATTCCCAAGAACGCTAAGGTGGAGATGCTCACGCGTGCTTCGGTTCCCCGGAACCAGGTTATGCACCCGCTGCCGACGCAGGGGGAGGATGCAGCGGCAACTCATGTCCGTCTGGAAGACTTCTGGCTGGCGCGCGACAGCGCTGGCGACGTGGGGTGGATTCGAGCAGCCACGATAGCAACGGATGTGCCGACCGCCCTACTTGACCTGACGGTCGGCCGCCATATCGTCGGGGTTTATGTCCTGGCTACGGAGCACGATCCTGAGGCTACAACGCCGGACCATGAGGTTCCGGAATACCTGACGTTGCTTTCTCCATGGAAGAGCGGACTTCCCTGGGATTTCGATGAAGCTGAAGTCTTCACCTGGAACGCAAAAAGGCATCGCTACGAAACCGCATGGCGGCATGTTGGCTTCTTTGGGTACCTGCCCGTAGCCGTTTCCCACCGAGA
>JAJZJJ010000079.1 GCA_021810175.1 Acidobacteriota bacterium
GATAGTGGCAGCGGGCTGGAGTGCCGGAACCTCTGTCCATGCAGATTTGGCGGGTTGCGGCTTGAGCCACTGCGGATCGGGCACGGGGGCCAGTGAGGGCTCGGCGGGCTGTGGTCCGGGTGCGGCATCGAACTGCTGATCTTCTGCCATATCCGGCGTGAGGTCGAAGCCGGAGGTACGACGCGAGGGTGAAGACAGAGGCCGGGAAACGCGGCTACTCGCGATGTCTGAAGGAATGAAGCTGGGAGTGGATGGGCGGCGCCGTTCGGGCACCGGAGCGGCATCGAGGTCGTCGGGGGTTGCGGAAAGCGGAGTATCCGCGGCGGGCAGCTCGATAAACGTCTGGGTCTGGAGCCAGGCAGGAGCGTCAGGAGGAGTCCGGCGATGTGCGCGGGGGTCGGTGACCTCGATTGGCTCCCATTCAATGGGTGGTGGGGAGAAGCGTTTGCGGTCAGCGGGCGGGGCGGCTTCCGACATGGGCGGTGGCGGCGGCGCTGGTTGTGCGGACGGAGGATTTGACTTTCTTTCGGGGCTGGCCGGCAACTCAGATTGTGCGCGGAGCCAGGTGGGGGCTTCAGCAGGCGGACGGCGGGGCGGGAAGGCTTTGGGATCGGTTATTTCCTGGGTCTGCCATTCGATTTCGGGCGGAGTGAAGGGTCTGGACTCGACCGGCCTGGCGGGATGAATGATGCGCTGCACTGGTTCGGCTGAAACAGCCGGTGTGGGCGGTGCAGCTTCTGCCGCAAAAGCCGGATTCTGAATGGCCGAAGGCGCTGCGGACTGCCGGCTGGACGATTCGGCGGCGGAAAGCAGCCGGTCCAGAAGCTTGTCCATGGACTCGTGCTCTGCTGTTTCCTGCTGCGGGACTTGCTGCTGTTTGGTGGAGTGCTGCGGCGCGGATGAAGGAGACGCAGCTTTCAACGAGGCTACCGCCCCGGAGACTTCAGCAGGTTGAGGCTTTGCGGCGGCGGGCGATGCGCTGGCTCGGTTTTCCCATTGCGATTCGTCGGTGGCAGGAGGCTTTGCGGTTTTAGCAGGTCCTGGCCGCGTTGCGGGTTGAGGCGGGGATTGCCGCGGCGGCTGCGAGTCCCGAGCGGGGGGCGGCTGCGGGCTGGGTGGTTGTGAAGCTGTGGGCGCAGCGGGAACGGCTGTGGCAAGAGCTTCGACGGCCCTGGTGATGGCCTCCACAATCGGAGCCGGATGGGCGGGCTGGTTGCGATCGCTGACGGTGAATTTGTCAGAGCGGTGCGTTGCTCCGCGATCCGGGAGCTGGACCTCGACTTCGGGATTGCGCAGGATGGGTCTGGATGCTGAAGCTGCGAAAGCAAGATCCGGCTCGGAAGCGAGGCGCTCTTCAATGGCTTTGAGATCCGCCAGGAATTCCGGGTCGGCGGTTTTTCGGGAAATGCCTGCGATGAGAGCGGCTACGCCGGGTGCGTGGATACGCTCCAGCAGACGAGCGGCGCGCCGCAGATCGGCGCTGGCGGTAGCACCGCTTTCGACGACGACCAGGGTTGCGTCAGCAAAGCGGGCAAGGTATTCGGCCGCGCCGGAAAGCAGGATGGGCGGGGTTTCGACGAGGATCAGATCCCAGGAAGTGCGCAGGCGGCGGAGATTCTGATCGGCCATGCCGGCGCCACCGAAGGGCGAGGTGCCCGACGCGATGGGTCCGTGCGCAGCTGCTTCGCGGGATTCAAGCAGTCTGGAGGAAGTAATGGAAAGGGTGCGGGTTCCGAGTCGTTCGAGCATGGCGACCAGCTCGGAGATGATTTCGCCCACGTCGATATCGCCGGCACTGGTGATGACCCAGGTATGCGCGCTGCTGGTGGCCGCAGCATGGGCGATGGCGGCGGCGAGCCGCAGGACGAACTCGTCGCGAACCGGCGCCGGAACTCCGCCAGGAGCGGGGAGCAGAGCCATTGGGGGAAAGCCGAGCAGGTGCTCGACGTCCGACGGGGTATAGATGCGGCGATCCAGCACGGTGGCGAGTACGGCGGCAAGCAGGCCGCAGAACAGCGCCAGAGGCAAAGCAAGCAGGAGGAGCTTGTGGCGGAGGCCGCCGTCGGGAATGAGGGGGACCTGAGCCGGAGACGACAGGTGCATGGAGCCGGGAGCGGAGGCTTCCAGTTCAAGATTGCGCAGGCTGTCGTCGATGGTGGTGTAGCGCTGCTGCAGGCGGGTGATATCGGTGGTGAGATCGGAGGCGCGCTCGAGTTTGGGGGCGGCGGTGGTGGCCTGAGCGGTGAGGGTGTTGAGCTGACGGTTGAGCTCGGCTTCAGTGGCGGCGGTTTTCGCCAGGTTGGTGCGCAGCGTTTGGTCCAGACGCTGCGCGGCACGCGCCTGAAGGCTGGCGGTCATGGTTTGCAGCGAACGGTTGATCTGCTTCAGCTCGGCCTGGTCCTGCTGCCAGATGGGGTTGGCGGGCGCGAGATTGGAGAGCTGGGAGATGAGGGCAGCGCGACGGACGTTGAGGCTGGTTTTGAGGCTGTTCAGGCCCGAGTCGGACTGGATGATTTGCTGGGCGGCGGCGGCGAGGGCCGGGGAATTGAGGCCATTTTTGCTGACCAGAGCGGTGAGCTCGGCGGCAGCCTGGTCGTGGGCATCGCGTGCGGCGGCCAATTGAGCCTGGAGGGTGTTGAGCTGCGTTGTCCAGGGATCGCCAAGAACGGGGCCGGGCGTGGGATTGGAGACGCCGAGCTGTTTGGCGAGATTGGCCTTTTCGGCCATGTCGGAATTGAGCGCGTCCTTGATGCGGGTGCGCTCTTCGCGGAGGATTTTGATGCGCGTGTTGCTACCGGCCAGTTCGTCGCGTCGGGAGGCGGCGAGGAAGGTCGCGGTTAGCGCGTTGACCATCTGCGCGACATCTTTGGGATTGGTGCCGGTGAGGCTGATGGCGATCTGGTAAGAGGTGCCCTGACGGCTGGCCTGGACCGATTTGCCGAGGCGGAAGGCAGCCATTTGCAGGCTTTCGCCGGGCTGACGCCAGACGCCAGGGGGAACAGAGGCGACGGCGGCCTGGAGGATGTCCGGACGGGTGACGGCCTGGACCTGCTGCTGCATGAAGGTGTTGTAGGAGAGGGAACTCTGGGACCAGACGGGAGGCTGTGGGCCGACGAGTGCGGGGACTTCGGGCTGGATGTAGACGAGGCTTTGCGCGGTGTATTTGCGCGGCATGAGGAAGTGCGCGCCGACCAGAGCGGCGAAGACCAGCAGCGCGACCGCAAGGGCGAGACGCCGATGAATGCGGAGACTGCGCCGGATCTGGAAACGGAAGACCGGCGGCTCAACCGGTGGTTCGGTAGCGCGGTAAGGCGGCACGTCGGGCGGTGAACCGGAAGCCGGGATGTTGCGCATCAGCGTCATGCTTTGCCTTCACGTAAAGGAATACAGCATCTCCCCGAGGTTAAATATGGTACGAAAGAGCAATTAACGTGAACAACGAAGTGAGCGGGTTGAACTGGTTGATCATCGTCGTCATTTTGGACATTTTGGTGGACGGAATGTAAATGACGTCGCCGGCGTGGAGTTCGACTTCGGCGGCTCGGCCGGAGGCATGGAGAAGATCCTTGAACGGGACCTCAACGGTTTTGCCGGTATGCGGATCGTAGACGTGGATGTGACTGCCGAGTCCGGCATGCTTGTTGATACCTCCGGCGAGAGCGAGGACGCTGGCCAGGGTCATATCCGGCGAGAGTTGGACGGCTCCAGGGTGCTGGACTTCGCCGAGAACGGAGACGTATTCGTTGGTGCCATTGGGAACGAATACAACGTCGCCGCGACGCAGGCGGAGGTCAGCCAGGGTATTGCCAGTGCTGAGGAGTTTGCGTAACTGCACCCAGGCGACCTCATTGTTGCCGCGGTAAATGGCACAGCGCTCAGGGATGTCGGAGAGGGGCGAAGCCGGGGCAAGCTTCATTGCCTGGGAGCCGCTGGGCTGGGCCGGAGGCAGGCCGGCGCGGGTGATGGCCTCCAGTAAGGTGGGCTGGCCGGCGAACTGAACGATGCCGGGCCGTTCGACGTCGCCGAGGACGAGGACGCGGTTGGAGGTGTACTGATCCACGGCCACCGTTACGGAGAGATGGGTGTAATACGGGGTCAGGGCGGCTTTGATGGCGGCGGCGGCCTGGGGGCGGGTCTTGTTGTTCAGTTCTATGTCGCCGGCGAGAGGCAGAGTAATGCGGCCATCGGGTCCGATGGTCTGTTGAGCGGGTATCTCCGGATGGCCGGGGATACTGATGGTAACGACGTCGCCTGGCCCGAGGCGATATTGCTCGTTCGCTGGCGCCTCAAACTGCCGCAGCAGTTCGAGCGGATCGACCTTGAGGGTCGGCGTAGCCGGCTGCGTCGCGGCGGCACTGGCCTGGGCGGGATGGTGATGGCGACGGCGCGGAGAGCAAAGTCCGGGCGCAGCAGAGACGAGCAGCGCAAACAGGAGGAAGGCGCAGGAGAGAGGCTTCATGCGGGAACCTCCGCATCAGAAGCTGTTGCACCAGAACCGCGGCGAATAGCGGCGCGGAGACGCAGGATCAGATCGCGGGCCATGCGGCGCTCCTCGGCGTCGAGGACGAGGCGGTCGAGCACCAGCAGGGACAGGGCGGTATAGAACAGGCCGGAGATGAGCAGGACGAACATTCCGGACCAGCGTCCCACATGCGCGATGGCGGTGTCGATGGGAATTTTGAGCGCGAAAGCCACGACGTAGAAGACCAGAGAGGGGAGGATGACCTCCCGCAGGAAGCGGACAAGGCTAAAACCGAGGACGTGCTGCACGCGGGCGAGCAGGATACAGGAGGCCCCGATCGTGGCACAGGCCGCGGCAACGCCGATGCCGATCGGCGCCCAGCGGCCGAGCAGAAGGCGCGAAGCCGGGATGAAGAGCAGCAGCAGGATGGCGTTGGGAATGGAGTAGAAGAACTCGTCGGCAACGCGACCCATGCCGCGAAGGATGGAGTTGCCGGGGCCGGTGAGCATGTGCCACTGGGTCCAGACCAGGTAGAGGACGAAGAGGGTAGCGAGGAGGGCGGGATCCGGCTCTTTGGGGCCGAGCCAGACGCGAAGGATGGCGCCGGGAATGGCGAACATGAGCGCGCAGAACCACGCGGTACAGAAATTGGCATAGCGCGAGCCGCGCAGGTAGAAGTCGCGGAGCGAAGACTGGCGGTCGTGCTCGGTAGCGTGGGCGTCGAGATGGGAGGCGGCGGGCATGTATGCGCCGAAGAAGGCCATGGGCAGCGTTTGCAGGGACATGGGCCATTTCTTGGCGATGTCGAAGAGGCCGGTCGCGGCAAGGCCGATGGTAAAGAGCGCGACGACTTTTTCGATGGAAGAGAGAAGGTTCGACAGAATGCTCTGGAGCTGGACGATACCGCCGAAATGAACGATGTAGCCAACGGATTTACGAGTGCAGAGGCGAGGCGATATGCGAAGCCAGGGGACACGACGCCAGATCCAGGAGATAGCGAGGCCGTCGTTGACGATGGTGCGCAGGAGGAAGGCTTCCGCGAGTCCGCGAATGCCGCGTCCCATGCCGACGAGGACGAAGATGGCGACGAATTCGACGAGAAAGCTGATGGTCCAGAAGCGCTGGGTGATGGCGATTTCCTGGAGGCCGGTAAGGGTGTCGCCGAAGGCGTTCAGGGAGATGCTGAGCAGGAAGATGCCGACCACAATGAGCATGGCTTCGCGGGCATCGGCCTGATGTGCGGGCGGCAGGTGAAGGAACGGAGAGAAATACGGCCAGCCGAGCCAAAAAGCGGCGAAGAGCAGCGAACAGAGCGGGAGGGTGATGGCGAGGCCGGTGGAGAGCAGGGAATTGATGCGGTCGTACTCGCGGCGGGCATTGAATTCGGCGATGTATTTGATATAGACGCCGGAGATGCCCATGGTGGAGACGCCCATATAGCTGACGAGAATGAAGAGCGTGGTCCAGATGCCGTAGACTTCGAGGCCGATGCGGGCGAGCACGAAGGGCGGAATGATGATGCGGGTGATCATGTAGCCGATGCGAGCGGCTACGGTAACGGAGACATTGCGGCGGACGGTGCCACCCACTTCGCGTCCGCTGGGACCGAGGGGGCCCGGATCAGGGTTGGCGCCGGGCGTGTTTGCGGGAGTTGTCATCCGCGCACCTTCTGAGGCCCACGGCCAGTGCGGGTCCAGGCTGTGCCGCGGCGGGAAGCGCGAAGAATGGCGTGCACCATGCCAGTCTTGCGAAGCAGGAACGCCGGGGTGGCGACCAGGGCGGCGAGGGCGCGGCGGGGCTGAGGGGCAGTGCCGACGGCGAGCAGGACATACAGAATAATCAGAGCGATTCCCGCAAGAGAGTAGAGGAGCAGAACGTGCATGTGGGGCGCGAAGCCGAGTGCGCAACCCGGGAGGAGCAACAATGCGGCTAAACCGAGGGGCAGGCTGAAGAGGTCAGCGAGTGTGTGGAGGGAGCGCAGATGACCGCGCAGGAGGCTGGCGAGAACGCGGGGAGCGTACTGACGGGCTACGGCGAGACGTCCTCCTTCCCAGCGGAGACGCTGCGAGCGTTCGGCGTCGCGGCCGGAGGCGGGCGCTCCGAAGACAGTGGCTTCCTCGACGAAGACGGTGCGGATGCCCGCCAACTCGAGACGGGTATGGTATTCGAGATCCTCGGCGATGCCGAAGGCCTCCCAGGGAACGGTGGCGAGGGTTTCGGAACGCAGGGCAAAGCCGTTGCCGAAGATACCGCTGGAGAGGCCGAGGCGCGAGCGTCCGCGAGGACGGATGAAATTCATGCCGCGAAAGGCGAGAGCACCGAGTTCGGCAGCAGGCGAGGCGGAGCCGCCAGGGGAAACGTCCAGCTCGTAGCGGCACTGGGCGGCTCCGGCGCGGGCGAGGGCGCGACGCATGACGGAGAGGAAATTTGGGGAGACCACGGTGTCGGCGTCGATGACGGCGACGGCTGAAGCTCCCTCGATCAGCACGCGGGTGATGCTGAAGCGGAGGGCCCGGCCTTTGCCCGGTTCGCCATTCAGTTCGAGGACCCTGGCTCCGGCGGCGCGGGCGCGGCGCGCGGTGCGGTCAGAACAGTTGTGGGCGATCACGACGATTTCGGAATCGTGAGCCGAGTCGGCAGCGAGGGAGCGGAGCAGGCTTTCGACGGTGCGTGCGATCAGCAGTTCTTCATTGTGGGCAGGAACGAGCACGGCAATGCGTCCTGGGAACGCAGCGGGAGCGGGAAGGCGGCGGGGCAGGAGGTTTCCGGCGCAGGCGAGGGCAAGCTCCAGGAGCAGGGGCAGGGTGGCGGCAACGAAAAGCAGCGTTAAGGCGAGTTCGGCGATATGCAGCATGCGGAAGAGGGTGCAGCCGGCTCAGCAGATCCGGTGCACGAACTAAAACTTTGCACTTACTAACAAAGAACACGGCGGAACCGGTATTGCGGTCCGGTTGCAGCCGGGACGGCATACGGTGCGGCCACGCGCACCGGCCGCAGGGCCTGGATCCATCCGGAGAGCAGGAAGAACAGCTGAAAGACCTGCATTCCGAGAAAGACCGTGGTGAGCGTAAAGAGGAGCCCACCCAAAATGCCCATCAGAGCGAAGAGGAAGGCGCGATTGGCGGGGTTCCTCTCAGCCCGGGTGGCCAGAATCAAGGCGCGCACATTCTCCAGGTTCATGAGGAGAAAGAGCGCGAGTCCGACCAGGCCGTTGGTGACCGCCAGCAGCAGGTACTCGTCGTCGATGGAGTCGAGGCCATGGACTTTGGGGTACGCCGAACCACCCCAGCCCAGAAGAGGCCTTTCCATGACGACCGGCATGTAGTCCGGCAGAAGTTCGCGCCGGTAAACGGCATCCCGCTGCGCAACGGTATGTGCATCCTGGAGACTTCCAGAAGTATAGCGGGTAACCATGCCGTAACTCATTAAGAAAATGGCGAGGGCGGCGAAGGTAAGCTTCCAGGCGGCACGGCGGACGAAGCGCTGGCGGCCGACCCAGACAACGGCCACAGCGAAGAGGACGCCGAGCCATGGGCCTCGGGACTGCGTCATGAGCAGGCCGGCAATGAGGGCAGTGAGCGCCAGGGTGCGGAGCTCGACGGGCAGAAAGGCAACGATTCGGCGACGGCCCCAGCTGGGATAGGCGCGGCGGAGCCAGAGGCAGAGCACGATACCGGCAAGGAACATGAGGCCGCAGAGGATGGCATGGGCGTAGGGGCCGGCGATGCGACCGTATCCCCAGCGAAGCTGCTGCGCCCATTGAGGAACGGCCTGGCCGGGGAAGAAGTGCGACCAGAACTCCTGGGTGCTGCTGACGCCCTTATCAAAGTCGTAGACGCTGAAGACGGCGACGACGGCGAGCAAAACGATGAAGCGGGCGACGAATTTTAGCCGCAGGCCATACTTTTCCATCAGCAGACGGCCTGCCATATAGGGAAGGAGCGCGGTGCAGATGCCGTCGAAAAGGTCGAAGCCGCCCGTATGGCTGTTGGTGTGGAGGGTCTCGGAGATGGCGGACAGGACGATGAAAAGAATCACCCAGAGATCGGCGCGACGGAGCGTCCAGCGCAGGCGGCGCTGGGCGAGGAGCACGATCATGGCAATGCCAAGGGGCAGAACAGCGGAATCGGCGAACGTGATGGGCGGGATGTGTTTGATGCGGAGGACATAGTAGTCCGGCAGAAGCATCAGCGCGGGGAGCCAGACATTCATGAGCGCCGATGCAGCAGAACGCCGCGCCAGCAGGAAGCAGGCGGCGATTGCCGGAATGAGAATGACCATGTCCATCACGAAATAGCTAGTCTCCGCTGACGTGCGCCAGGGCCTCGCGTTCGACCGAGGGAGCAAAGGCAATTCTGGAAACCGAAACCGGCGGACGGCGCGAAGGATGAGGCAGGGCCGGGACCGTTGTTGCCGGAGCCAGACGAGCGGCCAGAACCTCGGCAGGCAGATGGCGGGCGAGCATCATGGCGTCCCGCAGGTAGCGGGGGGCCAGGCGGAAGGGCTCCTGCATGGTGCGGTAGAGCCATTCGAG
>JAJZJJ010000080.1 GCA_021810175.1 Acidobacteriota bacterium
TCTTCCCCAAATAACGGGCAATCGCCGAGACAATCAGCCGCTGATGCGGCGTAAATCCGTAAAGCTCCGAGTTCGCAATGATGTACTGCGCATGCCGGTGATAGCCCTGGTGGTTCAGGAACTTCCCGATATCCCGCAGCATGGCCGCCGCCTCCACCCACGTCTGATACTCCGCGGGCAGCCCATGCACCGAAGCAAGATCGCGGAACAGCTGCGCCGCATGCTGCCGCACCGGCTCCGACTGCCGCGGATCGATCCCGTAACGGCGGCACGCTTCCTCAACCGCCCGCCACCGCTCCTGCTCAAAAAGCGTATGAAACGAAGCGCGCGGATCTTGCTCCGCCAGCATCTGCGCCAGCATCCCGTCCCGCAGTCCCATGGGCGAGTAGCGAAACCCCGGCAGCCCCAGCGTCTCCAGCACATCGGCGTAAACGTGCGCGCCCGCCACAATAATCTCCGAACGCCGCGGACCGATCCCCGGCATCGCCGCCCGTTCCCCGGGCTTCATCTTCGTCAGTTTCGTCGTCAGCCGCCGCACCGTCGCCGTGGGCGTCAGATCGGCGGCGCGCCCCTTCCCGCCTTTGGCCAGAGCACGAGCCGCATCCGATAGCGCGGCAGCCGTGCCCGAAGTGGCAATCACCATCCGCGCACCCTGCGCATCGATCTTCCGCTTCGCCCGCCGAAGCTCCCGGTCGATAAACTGCCGCAGCCGTGCGATTTCCTCTTTCCCCGGCACATCGCTGCGAACAAAATCCTGCGTCAGCCGCACCGCTCCCAGCGGCAGACTAATGGTGTCCTGAATCCGCTTCCGCTCCGAAACCGTAATCTCGCAGCTGCCGCCGCCCAGATCGATCAGCACGCAGCGCCCAGCCGCTCCCGCCTCGTTCTCCACCACGCCCCGATGGATCAGCCGCGCCTCCTCCAGACCCGAGATGACCTCAACCTCCCATCCTGTCTCGTCCCGCACCCACGCCAGAAAAGCCCGCGAATTCCGCGCATCGCGCATGGCCGACGTGGCCACCGCCCGAACCCTCTCCGCACCGTGCGCCTGCACCGCGCGATGAAACCGCTTCAGCGTCTTCAGCGTCGCGGCCATCGACTCCGGAGAAACCACTCCGCTCTCGAATACGCTGCCCCCCAGACGCGTCACTTCGCGATCTTCATGAACGGTGCTCAGCCGATGCTGCACCACTCGCCCAATCTTCAGTCGACAGGAATTCGACCCAATATCGATGGCGGCAAATGTCCGCATAGTCCCTCATCGCTCACGCGCAGGTAAACTGGCTTCCCTCAGCAAAATACACGAGTCCGCGCGATCTCTGCGGAGCCTCTGTCCTTACGTCCCGGTGCGCCGCGCCCCGGCGCGCTGCGCCCTACCGCTGGAAACACGCCGCACCGGCTTCTTCTGCATCCCCAGCCACTCCTGCAGTAGCTGGCTCCGGATTCGCACCGCGGCATGCATCGCGGTCACAAAATGCTGGTCCCGCTGCGCTTCCAGCACCTCCGCCAGCCCCCCGGTCTCCGCGCCCAAAGCGGTCCCGGCTTCCTCCACCAGCACCAGCCAGTCATGCCAGTCCCCAATCTGGTCCTGCAGGCTCCTCAGCGATCGCGCAATCCGCGCCGCGTCCCTGTCTCCCTTGCCCGCCAGCTCCGCAATGTATCGAGCCTTCTTGGTGCCCTTCCGAAACTGGTGCAGATTCTCCGCATGCAGCAGCTGCATCTCCGTCGCCAGCCGCGCAAAACTGCCCAGCGCCAGAAATGCCGGAGACTGCGCCTCCGCAAAACGCACGCCCTCCATCGCTTTTTCCAGACCCGCAAGGCGTCTGTCCAGTTTCGCGGCCATCTTCCCCGCGCGCGACTGCAGCGCATCCGCGGCCGCCCGCCTCGAATGCTTCAGCCACGCATCCAGTTGCTCGGCCTCGCTCACCGCCGCGCTCGATTCGCCTCCCGCCTGAGGACTTCCCGAACCTCCGGCTCCCGCTCCCACCGCAATCTGTTCGGACCGAGCCAGAGCCGATTCCCGCTGCTGCATAACATCAGGCAATGCCACCGGCTCGGGAGTCCGCGCCGCGATCCCCTCCAGCAGCTTGCGATGGACATCGAAATCGCGCACAGGTGCCGCGGCCCTTCGGATCTCCTTCAGATGACGCATCATTTTTTGGGCGCAGATCCGCAGCGCTTCCCCCGATTCCCCCTCCGGCGTTTCGCGAACCAGGTTTTCCAGAGTAGCCTGCAGCCGACGAGTGCCCGTCCGCGTGTGGTGAACGGTCCGAACCGCCGGATCTTCGCCGCACTTCACCAGGTTCGCACGCAATGCGCGAGCCAGCCGCCGGATATTCAGAAGGTCACGGTCCATGCCCAATTTGCGCCTTTCGCCGCGTCCTGACTGGTATTCTGAACCATGTGCCAGGCCAACAACAAATGACGATTTCTAAAACGACCGCGCAGCCGGAGACCAAGCCGGCCACGCCATCGCTCTTCTCGACTCCCCGCAAGGCCTGGACGCTGCTCGCCGTCGTCTTCCTTGCCGTTTACGTCGCCGCCCTCTTTACGCCCGCCGTACTCGACGATGCGGACGCCACCCATGCCCAGGCGGCCCAGCATATCCTCGCCAGCGGCAACTGGGTAACGATGTACGTCGACGGTATCCGTTACCTCGAAAAGCCCCCGCTCCCCGACTGGATGGTGGCCGTCAATTACTACCTCTTCGGGTATAACGCCTTCTCCACCCATCTGCCTATGGCACTCGCCATCCTTGGATGCGCCGTGCTCGTCTGGTTCTGGAGCAGGCGCGCATGGGGAGACCGCGCTGCCTTCTACGCCGCTCTCGCCATGCTCACCTCCATCGGCGTCTTTCTGTTTACCCGAATCCTCATCCCCGATTCGCTCATAACATTCTTCCTCGTCCTCGCGCTGTACTGCTTCCTCACCGGACTCGAAGACCGAAAACCTCTGCGCCTCTATGTCGCCTATGGATCGGTGGCCATTGCCCTGCTGGCCAAAGGCCTCATCGCGCCTGTCTTCTTCATCGGCGCCCTGGTCCCCTACCTGTGGATCACCGGCGAATGGCGGCGTTGGCGCGAAATGCGCCTCTTTACCGGACTGCTTGTCTTTCTGGCCATCGGCGCTCCCTGGCACGTCCTCTGCGCCCTTCAGAATCCCGATCACGGCCACCCCGTCGGCAATATTCCCAGCCCCGGCCATGTCCACGGTTTCCTCTGGTTCTACTTCGTCAACGAGCATTTCCTGCGCTTCCTCGGCAAGCGCTACCCCGACGATTACAACCGGCAGCCATGGTTCGAATATTGGTTCGGCCAGTTCATCTGGCTCTTCCCCTGGAGCATGTTCGTACCGGTCGCCATCCGCCGCGCCTGGCGCAACCGCCACATCTTCGCCTCCGATCTGCGCTACGACGCCACCAACACCATCCAGTTCCTCGACCCCAAACTCACAGCGCAGGATTCCTCGCTGCTGGCTTCGCGGCTGCGCTTCCGCGCCCGCTCCACCCTGCTGCTGGCCCTCTATGCCGGTTTCATCCTGCTGTTCTTTTCCTTCTCGACGAACCAGGAGTACTACACCTGGCCCATTTATCCCGCTGTTCTCATGCTGATCACTGGATCGCTCGCCACAATGGAAGAGCGCCCCGGCGCCTTGGAAAAACAGACCAGCCGCTCGCTCAACCGCGCGCACATCTTCTTTGTCGTGCTCGGCTGCATCATTGCCGCCGTCCTGGGTTACGGGCTGTGGACCTCACGGCATCTGCCCTTCGTCCGCGACATTGGAACCCTGATGGCCCATCGCGATGTGGGCAACTACACGCTTTCGCTCTCCCACTTCTTCGACCTCACCGGAGCGGCTTTCGCCTCCCTGCGTCTGCCGGCAACCGTGGCCATGCTGGCATTTCTCTTCGGCCCCATCATTGCCTGGCGGCTGCGTCGAAAAGGCCATGCGGCGGAGTCCACCGTGTCGATCGGCTTCACCATGGCGGTCATCCTGATCGCGGCTCATATCGCCCTGGCGAGATTCCAGCCCATGCTTTCCTCGAAGGCTATGGCCGTCACCATCGACCGCATCATCGCTGAACCGCAAAACGCGAATTCCGTCCTGATGCTCTACGGCGATCAGTCCGAAGGCTCCTCGATTCTCTTCTACACTGATCGGCCCGCCCTGCTGGTTCACGGCAAAACCTGGTATTTCCAGCCCGGCAAGGAAGACCGCGGCGAACTCTTCGGTTCCTCCATGATCTGGGGCTCCGATTATCCCGATGCTCCGCACATCTTCCTCAGTGATCAGCAGCTGCTGAAGATGTGGGGCAAAGGACCGCGCAAGATCCTCTTTGTGCCCCAGCACTTCCACAAGCATGTGGAGAAGCTTCTCGGATCAAGGCTCTATGAGATTCAGGAACTCTCCGACAAGACCCTCTATACTGACCGCCCGCTCTCGTAACAGAAAGGCCGCGGCAACGCCGGCAGAGTTTCCCCTCTTCGGGTGCTCTGCCTGCCTCCTCGGAATCAGAGGTGCCGGACAGGCACGTCCTTGGGAACCGTGAGCACGAAGGTTTCCCTCGGCAGCTCGTGATTGAGCTGCAGCTTCTGGATCGTGATCTTGATCTGATACTGTTCCAGCGGCCGGCGAATGGTCACGGTTCCCGGAAACTGAATCTCACCATAGGTCTGCAGGCGCCCATAGATCGCCTGCGTCTGGATCTGCCCGCTGTCGTCGTAAATATCTTCCTCCACCGGACGCAGATCGATGCGGCTGAAGTAGATCACCCGTTTCGCATGAAGGATATTGCCCCCGGGCTCGCGTGTCAGGACCGTCAGCAGGTATTCCGGCTCGATTTCGAGCTTTTTCGTCTTCGGATTCACCACCGTTGTGCTGCCCGCCGTCGGAAGCAATTCCTCGTCCGGTCCGATCTTGCGAATCAGCAGCGAATCGAAAAAGACGTAGGGACGCATGTTTTCAAACGCGTTCTTCGACTTCTTCGTCACGGTGTTCGTGCCCTCGATCACCTCATTCTTCGGCGGAATCCAGAGCCTGAATGTCTTCCCGTCGCTGGCCATGTCAAAGGCCCGCGTGTGAACCACCGGAAGGAAGCCAATCACGCGCAGCGACTCCGGCTTCTGCAAACGGATGTAGCCGCTAAAGGGAGCGATCGTCCGCTCCTTCCCTTTCAGCGACCCACCCTCCGTCGCGGTGAATTCCACCGTGGCGCTCAGAGAATGGATGGCGTCGTACTGACGATTCACAATTTCCACAAGCTGCTGCGGCGTCGCCGACAGTACGGCGGCAGGCATCACCGCCCGAGGAACCCGGCGCGTATGCCAGAGACACCCGTTCAGCGCCGGCAAAACCAGCGTGAAAAGGAGAAAGACTCTGGACGGCTTTCGAAACATTCGCCTATCTCATGGAACTGCAAGTATATCGGCTGTACCCAGCCGCGGACCCGCCGAGCCCCGGCAAGCAGACAAAGAAAGCTCTCATCGGTGGCTGGCCTTCACCCCGGCAGCCTTTTCTTCGGCCTTCCGCTCGGCACGCCGGTATTCTTCCACGTCCCTGGCATGCTCCTCCAGTGTCGCCGAGAATCGAGATTTTCCCGAGGGATTCGCACTCGCCGCCACAAAATACAAATAATCCGTCTGCGCCGGATGCATCGCCGCCTCCAGCGACTTCACCCCAGGATTGCAAATCGGCCCCGGCGGTAGTCCTGTATGCCGATACGTGTTGTACGCCGAATCAGATTCAAGATCGGACTGATAAATGGCTCCTCGATACCGCCCCTGCAACAGCGCGGCGTAGATCACCGATGGATCCGTCATCAGCGGCATTCCCTTTGCCAGTCGATTCACGAAGACGCTGGCCACCAGCGGACGCTCACTTTCCAGCGGAGTCTCCTTTTCGATGAGCGAGGCCAGCGTCACGATACGGTGAATATGCGACGTCAGCCCGATTTTCGCCACCTCTTCGCGAAACTGGCGCACCATCGTGCTCATGATCGCCTCCGGCGTGCTGTTCGGCTGGAATTTGTACGTATCCGGGAACAGGTACCCTTCGACGCTCGGATCTCGGCTGTCAATATTTTTAATCAGCGCCGTGTCCTGCTTCGCCGCGGCTACGAAATCCTCTTTGGACACCAGCCCCACAGATTGCAGACGTTCGCCGACGTCAAAAATATTGGACCCCTCCGGGATCGTCACCGAAATCGTATAAACATCGCCATGGCTGAGCTTCCACCAAACGCGGTTCATGGAGAGCGGCCTCTGAAATCGGTACGCTCCCGCCTGGAGAGATCCGCCCCTCACCGTGTATAGGCCCAGGAACACCCACCGGCTCCGAATAATCCCCTCCCGCTCCAGTTGCCGGGCGATACCCGTCGCCGGAGTGCCCGCCGCAATCGTGACGATCCTGGGGCTCGACGGGCCATAGGGCGTCATCGCCACGTACACCACCGTGGCAACGGCCGCCAGACCCACCAGCAACAGCAGGAGAAAAAAACGTCGCAGCAACTTCAGATGTACCTTGCCCCTTTTGATTCTTTAACTCATTGTAAGATGCGTATTTGTCCACCGCCCAGCCTCACCGGCATCGGCCTTCTTCCGGCCGTTCGGCGCAAACCCGGAGCCCGGTCGTACCCTTCAACTCTGCGGATTTTTTCCATAGCCCGCCGGTCCATGGGCAGCATCGTATAATCGGTTGAGGGGCGGTGGATCCGCCTCCGATGCCTATTCCTAATACGCCGGGGAACGCCCCGTGTGTCGGGGCTATATTGCGATGGCTGTCTTGCTTTCGCCGATCTTGCTTTTGCCTCAGCCACCCACGGAAAATCCCCTGTGATGGATTGAACGGATGCCCGAACACATTAAGAAAAAGCTCCAGGAAGAAATCAGACAGCTTGAGCACGAACTCGCGCACGAACTGCCCGCCGAGATCAAAAAAGCTGTCGCCATGGGCGACCTCAGCGAAAACGCCGAATATCACATGGCAAAACAGCGCCAGGAGTTCGTCAACGCTCGCCTCGGCCAGCTCAAGAAGCGCATGGCGGAGCTGGCCCTCGTCAATCTCTCGAATATTCCGCACGACCGTGTCGCTTTTGGTTCTACCGTGCTCGTCTACGATGTCTCCAAGGATGAGAAAATCGAGTACAAGCTCGTGACCAGCGAGGAATCGGACGTTACCAACGGCCTCATCTCGACCACCTCGCCGATCGGCAGAGCTCTCGTAGGCAAGCAGGTTGGAGATATGGCCACCGTGGTCACTCCCAATGGAAAACGCGAAATGGAAGTTCTGAGGCTGGCTACCATCCACGACGAAGCTGAAGCCGAAGCCGGAAAGTAGAAGCCGCCCCATGGGCTCCGATCAAGCATCCCGCCACACCTGGACCAGCGCCTTCGGGCGCGCCTGCGGAGTGTTGCTTCAGGCGATCGTCAACGGCCTGTCCCTCACCCGCATCTCCCCCAATGTCCTGACCTTCATCGGCCTGCTCATCAATACCGGCGCGGCCTTCCTCTTCGGATTCGCCAACGAACACAATTACGTTCGGATGTTCCTCTATGCCGGCCTCGTCATCATCGGCGCCGGCATCTTCGACATGGTCGACGGCCGCGTCGCCCGCCAGACCCATCAGGTCACCGTCTTCGGCGCCTTCTTCGACTCCGTCATCGACCGCTACTCCGATGTCGTCCTCTTCTTCGGACTGCTCGTCTTCTACGCTCGCGGCAACCGCCTCTTCTACGTCTTCCTCGCCGCCTTTGTCATGATCACCTCGCTGATGGTCAGCTACACCCGCGCCCGCGCTGAGGCCCTCATCGGCAAATGCAAAGTCGGCTTCATGGAGCGCCCTGAGCGCGTGGTCCTCATCATCCTCGGCTCGCTCTTCGAGCGCTGGGGCGTCATGGCCCCCGTCCTGTGGGTCCTGGCCGTCATCTCCACCATCACTGTCATCCACCGCATCCGTTACACCTGGCAGCAAACGCGCCATCTTGCGCCCGCGGCGGACCTCCAGCCGCTTCCGCTCCGGCAGCCCGATTCCCGGCCCACCCTGCCCACTCCCGACACCCCTCACGCCTGATCCGAGGTCTTCCCAAAGGTCCTCGCCAGTTCAGGCGCTCGGCTGAACAGCCGCACATCCCCACCCTCCCGCACCGGAGTCTGCCGCCTTCACACCAGACAACCGACCGCGCTCCGCTGCACCAGCAGATTTCCCCTCGAAAGCTGGAAAGGCCGCTCCCGCCAGAGTGGCAGGATCGGCCCCCAGGAAACTCCCCGCCTACTGGACCGCCGCGGTCACTCCCAGGCTATGCGTCTGCCCGATCGCCGAAGAGGAGCCGGTCACGTCGACCAGGTAGTTCCCGGCCGCCGCTCCCGAAGTGGTCACCGTGAGTGTGACAGCCGTACTCGGATTCGTCACGGTGCCGGGCCCGGTGTTTCCGCCGCTGCCACCGCTACCACCGCTGCCACCCGAACCGCCTCCGCCGCTGATCGGCCCAAGGTTCGCCGATCCCTTCGACCCTCCACATCCCAGGCTGAATCCCGCAATACAAACGAACAGCAGGATGCCCAGCATACTCCGCCATGCTCGACGTCGCCCCGGCAGCCCAAGGAAGAGCACACACGCCAGCACTCCTCCCCCACCGCCGAACAGCAGCTCAAGCCGCCGGTTCACAGGCGAAAGCCTCGCGGAGTTCGAGGCCGTCAGGCTCACCGAGCTCTTGTCCAGCGAGCAGGCCACCCCGGTTGGCGTTCCCACAATGGAGCAGCTCAGGCTCACATCCCCGCTGAACCCGTTCGTGGGAGTCACGTAGAGCGTGGTCGTCGCGCTCCCGCTCGTCGAGGCCTTGACGATGGCGCTCGCAGCCGTAATGGAGAAGTCCGATTGCGGATTGGAGATGGGCTGCGAGCTGCTGAGGTTATAGGACGACGGGTTGTACACCGAGTCCCCGGAATACTGCAGCGTAACGTAGTTCGCTCCCTGGTAGAGTA
>JAJZJJ010000081.1 GCA_021810175.1 Acidobacteriota bacterium
TGCAGTGCTGGTAGACTCGCGCACTGCAAAAGCGCGGGGCGGTACTGGGGTTCGCTATGACTGGCAGGCGGCGCGGCAGGGCTTTATGGAGGCGGCGCCGCATCTGCGGATGGTCGTGGCCGGAGGATTGAATCCGGAGAATGTGCGCGAGGCGATCGAGGCCCTGCATCCGTGGGGTGTGGATGTGGTGAGCGGGGTGGAAGCCGCACCGGGACGGAAGGATCCGGCGCGGGTGAAGGAATTTGTAGCAGCAGCACGGGCTGCGGCCGAAGCGAGCAAGGCGGGCCGACCAGCCGAGGCATAGGGGAAAAGCAATGAGTACGGCAGTGAATTCCGAGAGAGTGGCAGGGCGGTTTGGCGCGTACGGCGGAAGATATGTTCCGGAGACGCTGGTGGCGGCGCTGGAAGAGCTGGAGCATGCGTACGCCGAGGCGCAGGCGGACCCGGCGTTTCATGCGCGGCTGGATGATCTGCTGCACAACTACGCAGGCAGGCCGACTCCGCTGTACCATGCGGCGCGTCTGACGGAGCACCTGGGCGGGGCGAAGATCTATTTGAAGCGCGAAGACCTGCTACACACCGGCGCGCACAAGATCAACAACTGCATTGGGCAGGGGCTGCTGGCGCAGCGCATGGGCAAGCAGCGCATCATAGCCGAGACGGGCGCGGGGCAGCATGGCGTGGCGACGGCGACGGTTTGCGCGCTGCTGGGGCTCGAATGCGTGGTCTACATGGGCGAAGAAGATATGCGGCGGCAGGAGTTGAATGTTCTCCGGATGCGGCTGCTGGGCGCCGAGGTGCGGGGCGTGAGTTCGGGCTCGCGGACGCTGAAGGACGCCATCAACGAGGCGATGCGCGACTGGGTGACGAACGTGCGTACGACGCATTATCTGCTGGGCAGTGTGCTGGGAGCCCATCCGTATCCGATGATGGTGCGGGATTTTCATCGCGTGATCAGCAAGGAAGCGCGGCGACAGATTCTGGAGAAAGAAAACCGGCTGCCAAGCGCGGTGATTGCGTGCGTGGGCGGTGGATCAAATGCGATTGGCGCGTTTTACGAATTTATCCCGGACAAGGACGTGCGGCTGATCGGCGTGGAGGCCGGCGGCAACGGCACGGCGCTGGGCATGCACGCGGCACGATTCCGCGGCGGCGCGCCGGGCGTGCTGCAGGGGACGTATTCGTATGTGCTGCAGGATGACGACGGACAGGTGGCGCTGACGCACTCGGTTTCGGCGGGTCTGGATTATGCATCGATTGGGCCGGAGCATGCGGCGCTGCATGACTCGGGCCGGGCGGAGTACACGCTGGCGACCGACGAGCAGGCGCTGGAGGCGACGGTGACGCTGGCACGCACGGAGGGGATTTTGCCGGCACTGGAAAGCGCGCACGCGGTGGCGGAGTGCATTCGTCTTGCGCCAACCCTCGACCGGCATGAAATACTGATGGTCAACGTTTCAGGACGCGGGGATAAGGATATGGGAATCCTCGCGCGGGAACTGAAGTTGAAGGGAGCGTCGTAGTCGCGTGCCGTTACGTTTTCATCGGAAGCCCGGGCTGGTGGTTTATCTGACGGTTGGTGATCCCGACCTCGATACGACGCACAAGGTGGCACTGGCCGCGCTGGATGCGGGCGCCGACGTGCTGGAACTGGGCGTGCCGTTCAGTGATCCGCTGGCCGATGGGCCGGTGATCCAGGCGGCGAGCGAGCGAGCGCTGAGGGCCGGGATGCGGCTGGCAGACGTGATCGGGTTGGCGAAGGAATTGCGGCGCGAGCGGCCGGAGGCCGGGCTGGTGATTTTCTCGTATCTGAATCCGCTGCTGCGATACGGGCTGGAGCGTTTTTGCGCGGACGCCGAAAACGCAGGTGTGGATGGCGTGCTGGCCACGGACATGATTGTGGAAGAAGCCGCGGAATACCTGGAGCATTTGCGGCGGCATCACCTGGCGCCGATCTTTTTGGTGGCGCCAACCAGCCCGGATGAGCGGCTGAAGAAGATCGCCGCGGTGACGGACGGGTTTATCTACGCGATTTCGCGCGTGGGAATTACGGGCACGCAAAGTTCGCTGGCTGCCGATGCGGCGCCGCTGGTAGAGCGGCTGCGCCGTTATACTCGGCTGCCCGTGGCGGTGGGGTTTGGCGTATCGAATGCGGGGCATGTGGCCGAAGTGGGCGAGTTTGCCGATGCGGCCGTAATTGGCAGCGCGATTGTTGCAAATATCGAGAAGGCCGGCCGGGCGGAAGCTCCCAGTTCGATCGCGCGATTTATTCAGGGCCTGCGCCCCGCGGTTCCTGCTGCTGATCCTGCTGCTTCGCTTACGTAATTGATACTGTGACAGATTGGGCAAAGTGGGAACAGGCGGAGCCGGCGCACGGCCCAGTTTGCTTCGACACCCTACGTGTTTCCATTAAGCCGAAGCGCGGCGGCGGAGCTGCCGCGAAATGGAGAGAGTTTTATGGATATAGCAGAATGGCGACGCCAGATCGATGAGCTTGACCGGGAGATTGTCCGGCTGATCTCAAAGCGGGCGGAAGCGGCGCAGGCGATCGGAAAGCTCAAGCGGACGACGGATCTGCCGGTGTACGAGCCGAACCGCGAGCGGGTGGTGTTCGACAATGTGCGGTCGCACAATCCGGGACCGCTGCCCGATATCGAGCTGGTGCACATTTATGAGCGCATTATCGACGTGATGCGGGCGATCCAGAGAAATGAACTGGCCTCACAGGCAAAGAGCGCGACGAAGCGCGAGGAAAAGTAACCATGATAGTTGCAATGAGCGAGAAGGCGACCGAGGAACAGATTCAACATGTGATTGAGCGCATGATCGACCTCGGATTCAACGTGCACAAGACGACAGGCGCGATCCAGACGGTGCTGGCGGGAGTGGGCACGCCGGTTGCATTTGACGTGAAGGATTTTGAGGTGATGGACGGCGTCGCGGAGGCGGTGCGGATTACCTCGCCGTACAAGCTGGCCGGGCGCAAATGGCGGCCGGAAGGCACGGTGATTCAATTCGCGAACGGAGTCACGGTAGGCGGGGACGAAGTGGTGGTGATGGCCGGGCCGTGCTCGGTGGAGAGCCGCGAGCAGATTGTTCTGGCGGCGCGGCAGGTGAAGGCCGCAGGGGCGAAGTTTCTGCGCGGGGGCGCATTCAAGCCGCGGAGTTCGCCGTATTCGTTTCAGGGCATGGGCCTGGAAGGACTGAAGCTGCTGCGCGAAGTGGGCGACGAGACAGGGCTCCTGATCATCAGCGAGGTGATGGAGATTTCGCAGATCGACCTGATGATGCCATATGTGGACGTCTTTCAGATCGGCGCGCGCAACATGCAGAATTTCAACCTGCTGCGGGAGGTCGGGCAGATACGGAAGCCGGTAATGCTGAAGCGCGGCATTGCGGCGACGATTGAAGAGCTGCTGCTCTCGGCGGAATATATCCTGTCGGGCGGCAATTACGAGCTGATGCTGTGCGAGCGCGGCATCCGGACCTTCGAGACGTACACGCGGAACACCATGGACATTTCGGCGATTCCGGTGGTGAAGGCGTTGTCGCATCTGCCGATCATCGCCGATCCTTCGCACGGGGTTGGGCGGCGCGACAAGGTGGCGGCGATGGCGCGGGCTGCGGTGGCGGCGGGTTGCGACGGGCTGATCATCGAAGTGCACCCGAATCCGGAGAAAGCTGCATCGGATGGTGCGCAATCGCTGTTTCCTGAGCAGTTCACTGAGTTGATGGGGCAGTTGCGGATGATTGCGCCAGCGGTTGAGCGTACTATCGCATAAGCAGGCAGGACCGTTGCAAGAGACCATGGCAATCGAACGCATCGCTATTCTCGGCACGGGGCTCATTGGAGCCTCGGCCGGGATGGCTTTGCGCGCGCATGGTTTTGAAGGCGCGATTGCGGGGTGGGATCCAAGGCCGGAAGAAGCGGAAACGGCGCGGCGAGTGGGCGCGATTGATGTAATTGCAACTGATGCGATTACATTGGCGCGAGAAAGCGACTTGATTCTGCTGGCCGGGCCGGTGCTGACGATGCTGGACTGGCTGGAGCGGCTGGCCCCGATGCTGGGACCGCATCAACTGGTGACCGACGTGGGCAGCGTGAAGGGGGCGCTGTGTGCGCGGGCGGTGGGCCGGTACAACGGGCCGGGACAGCCGGGATTTTTGCCTGGGCATCCGATGGCGGGCAAGGAAGTGGGCGGCGCAGCGAATGCCGGCTGCGATCTGTTTGCCGGCGCGGTGTGGCTGTTTACGGAGCCGGAGAGCGCAACAACTCGCAGTGCGGAGGCCGCTGCGCTGGCGCGGGAATGGCGGACGTGGGTGGCGAAGCTGGGCTGCCGGGTGCTGGATACCGATCCGGTGAGGCATGATGTGCTGTGCGCGTGGATCAGTCATTTGCCGCAGATGGTTTCGACGGCGTTGAGCGCGCTGCTGGAGGAGCAGTTCGCGGCGGATGCGGATTTACTGCCGATCGGCGGGCGGGCGCTGAAGGAGATGACGCGGCTGGGGGCGAGTCCTTTCTCGATGTGGCGGGATATTGCGCAGACGAATACCGACGCGATTGCGAAGTCGCTGCTGGCGCTGGAGCAGCGGCTGGCGCATATTCGCGAGAACCTGAAGACGCCGGAACTGCGCGAGGAATTTGCGCGGGCGAACGAGTTCCGGCTGGGGAATTCGCCGAAGAAAACGTAAAGCAGCTACCATGTTGGCCATGCGTAGATGCCGGCTATTTGCCCTCGTGTGCCTGCTGGTGGCAGGCCCCCTCGTTTTTGCTCAAGAAGTGAAACCGCTGGTGCTGGTGGACGTGGATCACCGGGCGGCGACGAGCCTGGATGGGCCGTGGCATTCCATGGCCGATCCTTACCGGAACGGGTGGGGGTCGAATCCGGAGAAGCCGGATCTGAATTTGTATCCGAAGGACGCACATTTTCACCTGGGCGGGCCGCTGGTGCAGTACGACTTTGCGAAGTCGCCGACGCTCGAAGTGCCGGGGGCGTGGAATACGCAGAATCCGAAGCTGGATTACTACGAGGGGCTGCTGTGGTACGAGCGGCAGGTGACGGTGCATCCGGCGGCGGGGAAGCGGTATTTTCTGCAGTTTGGTGCGGTGAATTACCAGGCCGACGTGTTTGTGAACGACCAGTGGGTGTGCGAGCACAAGGGCGGGTTCACGTCGTTTTCCTGCGAGGTGACGGGCGCGCTGAAGGACGGCGCGAACAGCGTAGTGGTGGCGGTGGACGATACGCGTAAGGCGGACCGGGTTCCGGCGCTGAGGTATGACTGGTGGAATTACGGCGGGATGACGCGGGATGTTTCGCTGGTTGCGGTTCCGCGGCAGTTTATCGACAACGAGGTTTTTCACTTGCAGCGCAGGGATGCCGCGAAAGACGCGGGCATGATTACTGGCTTTGTGCATGTGGATGGCGCGGGGAGCGGCGTTGCAGTGCGGGTGCGAATTCCGGGGCTGCATGTGGACGAGACGGCGAAGACAGATGCGGAAGGGCGCGCGGAGTTCGTCTTCCAGCCGGAGGGGCTGGTGCGGTGGTCGCCGGAGCATCCGAAGCTGTACCGGGTGGAGATGACGGCGGGCGAGGATCACCTGACGGATGAGATCGGATTCCGGACGGTGTCGGTGCGGGGCACGCAGATTCTGCTGAACGGGAAGCCTGTGTTTCTGCGGGGAATCGATATCCAGGGGCAAGCGCCGTACCGGGGAGGGCCGACGTACTCGGAGAAAGACGAAGCGACTCTGCTGGGATGGGCGAAGGAACTGCACTGCAATTACGTGCGGCTGGTGCATTTTCCGCACGATGAGAAGATGCTGCGGCTGGCGGACAAGATGGGGATCATGGTGTGGTCGGAGATCCCGGTGTACTGGAGCATTGACTGGACGAACGAGGGGACGCTGGCGGAGGCGAAGGATCAGCTGCATGCGATGATCCGGCGGGATGATGATCGTGCGGCGGTGATCTTGTGGTCGCTTTCGAACGAGACGCCATACAGCCCAGCGCGGGACGCCTTTCTGGCGCAGCTGGCGAAGGCGGCGCGGAAGCAGGATTCGACGCGGCTGATTACGTCGGCGATTGTGACGCATTTCCACGGGAAGACGGCGGTGCTGGATGATCCGCTGGGCAAGTCGCTGGATGTGCTGGGCTACAACGAGTACATCGGGTGGTACATGGGGACGCCGCAGAGCGCGCCGGAGTACAAGTGGGAAGATCCGATGGGCAAGCCGGTGATCATCAGTGAGTTTGGCGCGGGCGCGAAGGCCGGGCTGCACGGCAGCGCGAAGACGATGTTCACCGAAGAGTACCAGGCGGAGGTTTACCGGGAGCAGTTCAAGATGTTTGCGAAGATCCCGTTTCTGACGGGGCTTTCGCCGTGGGTGCTGATGGATTTCCGGTCGCCGCTGCGACCGCTGCCCGGGATCCAGGACAACTACAACCGCAAGGGGCTGGTGTCGAACATGGGGCAGAAGAAGCAGGCATTTTATGTGCTGCAGAAGTATTATGCGGGGCTGGCTGCGAAGGGGAAGTGAGTGCTTGCCGCACGGGCATACGCGCGCTTTGCGCGGTGCTGACCTGGGGAGTCTTTCCAGTCCCGCCCTAGCGAGCTAGGACGGGGTTCGTGGCGACCGTTGCTCGTGGATTCTGGGAGAAACCTTTGAGCACGATTGTAGCCGAAGGATTGTCGGGATCCTTCGGCTTCGCTTCTGGATGACACTTCGGACCTTGGGGTTTGTGTTCGCACCTTTTGCAAAGCCCACCCTAGCCTTGAGCATCTTTCCTTCCCGCCCTAGCAGAGCCAGGACGGGGCACCCACATCCTGATAGTCGATTAAAAAGAGCCTCGTCCAAGCGGAACTGGACCGCATTGCGGGGGTTACGCGTGGACGTGGCCGAGGCCGATGCCAATGACGTAAGTGACGATGCCTTCGACGGCTCCGACGAGGGTCATTTCGAGGCCGCTGCTCCACCAGGAGCGGACGGTGATGAGGGACTTGGCCGCGCCGACGGCGAAGTGGGCGGCGAGCGAGACGATGGCCGAGGCGATGATGGCGCTATAGCCGGTCATGAAAAAGAACGGGATGATGGGGATCATGGAGCCGACGGCAGTGGAGAGCGCGCCGGAGATGGCCGAGGTCATGGGGTTGCTGAGCGCGTCTTCGGTGGAGTTGAGGCGCTCGGCGGCGATGGCCTTGAGGAACTGGTCGGGATCTTTGGCGAGGTGATCTACGACGCGGTCGGCGTCCTCTTCGGGCAGGCCCTTGACCTGGTAGTAGAGGGAGAGGATTTCGCGGGCTTCGGGGGCGTTGGTTTCAATCTGCGTGCGTTCGCGAGCGACCGCGGCCTCGTAGATTTCGCGCTCGCTTTTGGCGGCTAGGTAGGCTCCGGAGCCCATGGAGAGGGCGCTGGCGACCATACCAGCGATGCCGGCGAGGAGGACGGCTTCACTGTTCCCGAGGGTAGCGCCGGAGACGCCGGAGACGATGCCGAAGATGGCGCCGAGTCCGTCGTTGACGCCGTAGATGGCATCGCCGATCCAGCCGGCGGTGCGGCGGCCTGAGCCGGCGCGCCTGGCGAGGAGATCGTCGAGCTGGGCGCGGGCCTGGGTGGTGCCGGCCTGCGCGATCTGGCGGGGATAGCGGTTGCGGATGAGGTCGCTGAGCTCGCGATAGTGCTCCTCTTCGTCTTCGATGACGCGCTTGAGGATGGCCATGCTGGGCTCGTCGCCGAGCTCGCGGAGCTGTTTGGCGTAGGTGGCGATGGCGCGGCTTTCTTCAATTTCGAGGCGGCGGAGGGCCATTTGCGGGCCGCCGACGCGGTTGACCAGGCTATCGGCCGAACCGGTGGGGCTGCCTTTGTAGACGGGCTTTTGTTCGCCGAGTTCGAGGATGCGCTCTTCCCACAGGCGGGCGTGCTCGTCTTCGGCCTGGGCGAGATGTTCGAGAGTCTTGCGGCGGACGGGGTCGGATTCGCGCTCGGCGAGGGTGCGGTAGGTGTAAAAACCTTCCATTTCGGCCAGCCAGTTGGCGTGCAGGGCATGGAGCAGGGCGCGCCGGGCGGCGCTGGATGGTTTTTGCTGGGGCATAGGAGAATCCAGAGAGAAATTGTACCCGACGGCGGTTACAGTAGGAGAAACGGCTTAGGGATGCGACCGGGAGCGCGGTGAGGTGCACCTTGGCACCGGTTTGGTGCATCCTTAAGGTGCAGGCTTCCACGAGCGGTTCCTCGGTGGTCTACGATTTGCCTGGCAAACAGCAAACACAGGAAAGATTTGAGGATATTTGCATGATTCAGTCTCATGGCTATGCAGGCCACAGTGCGAGCACGCCACTGACGCCTTTTTCGTTTGAGCGTCGCGACCCGAAAGAACGCGATGTTGTGGTGGAGATTTTGTATTCGGGCGTTTGCCACTCGGATATTCACTCGGTGCGGAATGAGTGGAAGAACGCGGTGTATCCGATGGTGCCGGGGCACGAGATCATTGGCCGGGTGACGGCGGTGGGGAGCGAGGTTTCGCGCTTCCGGGTTGGCGACACGGTGGGCGTGGGCGTGATTGTGGACTCGTGCCGCACCTGCCCGAGCTGCAGCAACGACGAGGAGCAGTACTGCGAGACCGGCGCGACGCTGACGTATGGCGTGAAGGATCGCTATGGCGACATGACCTATGGCGGCTACTCGAGCAATATTGTGGTGGATGAGCATTTTGTCCATACGGTGAAGGAGAAGAAGCATCTTGCGGGCGTGGCTCCGCTGCTGTGCGCGGGGATTACGACGTACTCGCCGCTGCGCCACTGGAACGTGGGTCCGAACATGAAGGTGGGCGTGGTGGGGCTTGGCGGCCTGGGCCACATGGGGCTGAAGTTTGCGCACTCGTTTGGCGCGCACGTGGTGCAGTTCACGACTTCGGAGTCAAAGATTGCCGACGCGAAGCGGCTGGGCGCCGATGAGGTGGTGATCTCGAAG
>JAJZJJ010000082.1 GCA_021810175.1 Acidobacteriota bacterium
CGCCGCGTCCATCCGGCGGTTGTCCACAAGGATGCCTGCGCGGATCGCATCCGCTTCGGTTTCCGGCACCGCCTGCGCGTGGAATTCTGCCTTGTTGATTCGCATCTTCAGCTTCAGCCGGAAATATGCGTACGACAAGTGATTCAGGTAGTCGCTCAGATCGCGGTCCAATTGATGCAGGCTGCCAAACGCATGCCTCGCCGCTGTCAGCGAATCTTCCCGCGCCTGCAGATACCTCTCGTAATTCTCCAGTTGCGGTGTGCCGCGTTTCCGGTCCGTCACGATCAGGTAATGGACCAGCGCCCATGACTCGGCGTAGAAAATCGTCCCCTGCTGCTCCTCGTGGTAGTACGGCGAGCTCGCCGTAATCTGCACCAGCGTCGCCACCGGAATCAGGCTGTGCATCCGGAGATACATCAGGTCGCTCATGTCCGGCTGGCCCAGGTCCACTTCACCCGAGTGAATATCGGTGTTCTGGTAGAACTCGGCCAGCCCCTCATTCAGCCACAGCGGCATCCACGTGTAGTCATCGCGCAAGAGGTAGTGCGTGTACTCGTGGTAAACCGTTGCATAGGGATGCGGGCCGTACACGTCCAGACGCAGCAGGATATAGTTCCGCGGGCCGCGGTGCATAAAATACCCGGCCAGGTCCAGCTTGCCCTTGCCCAGATACGGCGCCGGCTCAATCTTGCGGAACTCCTTCCGGTTTCGCACCGCGATCACCAGCATTGGCGCGGCATCTCTCGGGTGCGCGCGCAGCAGCGCCGAGAAGGTCTCGCTCATCTTCTCAAACTGCTCGGCCAGCGCCATCGCCTCCGCCTGGCCCGCATCCGTGAGCACCTTGAAGTGTGGGCTGCTGACCTCCACCCATCGTTCGCCCGCATGCGCCTGGCAAACCATCGCCAGCATCACCAGCAGCGCCCCGAAAACCTTCCGCATGGCGAGGAGACTACTCCAAATCAGTCTCCCTGCGAAAGGTCGGGACTACCTCCTGCGCACTTTTGTCAGTCCCTCCGCAGCCCGTCTTCATGCAATTTTCGTCGCGCTGTTACATTTGCTGTTGCAATATGAAGGAAAGAGGGAAATTCTTTGCCGCGCATTCACTTTCATCAGCAACTTGCCGACCTCAAGGACCGCCTGCTCGCCATGGCCGCGCTTGCCCAGCAGGCCGTTGAAGCCGCTGTGGACGCTTACGTCAACTCTGACCTTGAGCTCTGCCAGTACGTGCGCGAAAACGAAACCGCCATCAACCTCGCTCAGCGCGAAGTCGATGAAATGGCCTACGACCTGCTCGCCAAGGAGCAGCCCATGGCCGTCGACCTCCGCTTCATCCTCGCCGTCATCAAGATCAACGCTGACCTCGAGCGCATTGGCGACCAGGCCGTCGGCATCGCCAGCCGTACTAGCGAGCTACTCGCAGAAAACCGTCCCAAACTGCCCGCGGATATACCCCGCATGGGCGCCCTCGCCGGTAAAATGATCCGCACCGCCATCCTGGCTCTCCTCGACGGCGACGCCCAGATCGCCGAATCCGTCATCGCCATGGACGACGAAATCGACGACCTCAACCGGGACTCGCAGGCCGCGCTTGTGCAGTGCATCCAGAAGTCGCCCGAGTCCGCGGCTCACGCGTTGCTCGCCATCATGATTTCGCGCAGCCTTGAACGCATCTCCGACCACGCCACTAACATCGCCACTGACGTTATCTTCTGGGTCCGCGGCGCCGATCTCCGCCACCAGCTCAGCCTGGCCGAAGCGGAATAAGCATCAGCAGGCGGAAATCCTGGGACTCCCCGGATCCGGTCTTTGGATCCCCGGTGTAACGCCCAGTGATTTTCGTCACGCACCACTCGCCCCGCATGCGGATTAGACTAGGTGCATGTCCGCTCTCGTACTCGACGGTAAGGCCTATGCAAAGCAGTTGGAAGGGGAACTTCTCACCCGCGTGGAAGCGCTCCGCGTCAAAACCGGCGGCGAAACGCCCATCCTCGCCACCATCCTTGTGGGCGCAGATCCGGCGTCGGCGACGTATGTCCGCATGAAGGGCAACGCCTGCCGCCGCGTCGGCATGGATTCGCTCGCCGTTCATCTCCCCGAGGAAACCTCCACCGCCGAGCTGCTGGTGAAGATCGACGAGCTGAATGCGGACCCCCGCGTCCAGGGCATCCTGTTGCAACACCCCGTGCCCAAGCAGATCGACGAGCGCGCCTGCTTCGACCGCATCGCCCTCGCCAAGGACGTGGATGGCGTCACCGCCCTCGGCTTTGGCCTCATGGCGATGGGCGAGCCCGTTTACGGCTCCGCCACGCCCGGCGGCATCATGCGCATGCTCCGCCACTACAAGATTCCCGTCGAGGGCAGGGAAGCCGTCGTCGTCGGCCGAAGCCCCATCCTTGGCAGGCCCATGGCCATGATGCTGCTCGGCGCCAACGCCACCGTCACCATCTGCCACTCGCGCACCAAAAATCTGGCGGAAGTCGTCCGTCGCGCGGAAATCCTCGTCGGAGCCGTTGGCAAGCCTGAGTTCATCAAGGCTGACTGGATCCGCGACGGAGCCGTTGTCATCGACGCTGGCTACCACCCGGGCGGCGTCGGAGACATCGAGCTTTCCAAGGTCATCGACCGCTGCTCGGCCTATACGCCCGTACCCGGCGGGGTCGGCCCCATGACCATCGCGACGCTCATCGCCCAGACCGTCGAAGCCGCCGAAAAAGCTGCCGGGAATTAGGGCCTGGACTCTGATCAGCCGCATCCGCCGGTGGCTGCGCAATAGCGATTCGCCGCGTCGAGGTACTGCGTCCAGTTTTCCGCAATGCCGCGTTGCGCCTCCCGCAGCGTCATTTGCCCGGACTTCACTTCGTAGGCCAGGTAATCCTCGACCCGGTCTTTGATCTTGAAGTACCGGTTCTCCAGAGCAACGCCCGAAGGCCCGCATTCCGGCCAGATGTTGCCCAGCCCGTCGGCACCACCCAGTTCCAGCGGTACCAGGTGATCCAGTTCGCAAACCTGCGTTTCATCGTAGTTTCCGCGTGGTTCGCGAATGCCGTACCAATGGTAGGCCTTGTGCTTTTCCCTCTCACTGGATTCGTGATTCCGGATGCATCCAGTTCTCCAGGCGGGATTCCTCAGCATTGCCACCGTCACGCTTGGGTTGATTCCGCCCGGGGTGCAGCGCGGATCAGGAACCGGATAGCCATCGCGCATCCGCGTGGAACAGCTTCCGGCTGCCGGACGGCGCCAGTGAGCAAAGTATTCCGAGATGTACGTCAAATCAAATTGTGCGCAGTACTGCTGCTCACGAACTTTCCAGCTTGAGCGTTTTCCATAAGCTGTGCGCCGCTCATGCCGCGAAGACCAGAACGCCCCGTCGCCATTTCGGTGGAAGAAAGAAACTCTGCCCCAGAAGAGAGCAACGATTATCGCCGCCACAGCCAGCGTAAAAAGAAAAGAAGTCAAACGGCGAAGCATAACTGACGCCAGCCTAGCACGGCTTCCAAATGCAGCCTACGTTACCGGCTCAAGGGTCCAGCCGGATCGTTGCTTGCCATCCTTCTGGTCCATGCGGCGGAGGCTCTTTGCAGAGCCTCCTACGCAAACACCCGCCCGCTCTGCATCCCCAGCCAAACAGCCATGAAGCCCAAAACCAGGCTGCTGCCAAAGTACAGAAGCGCCGTGGCCGCCTGCCCGTTCTGCATCGCGTGCAGCGTTTCGTACTCAAAGGTGGAGAAGGTTGTATATGCCCCGATAAATCCGATCGGAACCGCATATCTCCATGCCGGATTCAACTCCAGATGTGCGTCCAGAATGGCCAGCACCAGGCCCATCAAAAAGCAGCCGGTGACATTGATGAGAAGGGTACCGTATGGGAATCGTGTTCCCATACGCTCGTACACCCACACACCCACTGCATAGCGGGCAAGTGCTCCCAGCGCCCCGCCGAGCGCAATCCACAGAAATTTCATACGAGTCGAAAATCCTCCTTGGCACTTCAGGCTGCAAGCGCAGCCACCATCGTCATAAAGTGTCAGGAGTCATTGGCTGCCGGAACCGGCAACGGTTGGATTGAGGCGAACTCCACCGCCCTGCAATCAGCTTCTCCGATGCGCGCCGCGCCGTCAAGCGCATCACACTGTTCATCGCAGCAAAACAATGGTTGTCATTTCGGCACTCTGCCTGATGGCCAACCTCCTGAAGGACTAACATCGAAGCGAACTGCGAATGCGAATCATTACCACCTCAACTGCCTATCCGCCGTACTACTTTACGCAAAGCCAGATCGCCGACGAACTTGCGAGCTACTGGCAGCACTCGGTCGATACGGCCATCCTCGAGCGCCTGCACTCGCGCACCGGCGTCGATGGCCGCTACTTTTCGCGCCCGCTGGCCGACTATCGCGCTCTTGACACCTGGGGCAAAGCCAATAACGTCTGGATCGAAACCGCCCTCGACCTCGGCGAGCGCACCATCGAATGCCTCATCCAGCAGTCCGGCATCGACCGCGCCCAGATCGGCGCCATCTTTTTCGTCTCCGTCACCGGCGTCGCCAGCCCGTCCATTGATGCACGCCTCGTCAACCGCCTCAAGCTCTCGCCGCGGATCCGCCGCAATCCCATCTTCGGTCTCGGCTGCGTCGCCGGAGCCGCAGGCCTGGCCCGCGCTGCCGACTACGTCAAGGCCTACCCAGATCAGTACGCCGTCCTGCTTGCCGTCGAACTCTGCTCGCTCACCTGGCAGCGCGGCGATGTCTCCGTCGCCAATCTCATCTCCACGGGCCTCTTCGGCGACGGTGCGGCAGCCGTACTCATCGCCGGCGAAGAGACTCCGGATGCAAAATCCGGCCCTCGTATCCTTGACCACGCCCAGGTCTTCTATCCCGACACCGAAGATGTCATGGGCTGGGATATTTCCGAGAAGGGCTTCCAGATCGTTCTCTCGCCCGATGTTCCCAGCGTCATCCGCGACAACCTCGGCCGCGATGTCGACCAGTTTCTCGCCGCGCACCACCTTACCCGCGCTGACATTGGCTGCTGGATCATGCATACCGGCGGACCCAAAGTGCTGGAAGCCTCAGAAGACGCGCTCGGACTGGAGCGCGGCGCGCTCGCCGTTTCGTGGCAGGCTCTCCGCCGCGTCGGCAACCTTTCCTCCGCATCGGTTCTGGTTGTTCTGGATGACGTCATGAAGCAGCATCGCCCCGCGCCCGGGACAAAAAGCATCCTCGCCGCCATGGGGCCCGGCTTTTGCTGCGAAATGCTTTTGATCGAGTGGTAAGCGGCGAATCCGCTCTACCGGCAGAGCCGCGCTTCGGCTTCCTTCGCGGCCTCATAAATCTGGTCGAAGGACTCCACGGCGTACAGCACCTTCTGCATCTCTGAGACCTTGAATTGCTGTTCCAGCACCTGCTCCAGATTGAAGTCGCGAATCTCCGGTCCGCCCTTGATCACGTACGTCGACTCGCCATGCGACGAGATCAGCCCGCTGCCATAGAGCTTGATTCCGCCGTTCTGGCGAATCACGCCAAACTCCACCGTGAACCAGAACAGCCGCCCCATCCGTTCCAGCTTGTCCTTATCGCCCATGATCGTGGCGCACACTTTGCCGTAGTGCTGCAGGAAATCCGCAAACACCGGATGCGCGTGCATCGGCACATGGCCCAGCACGTCGTGGAAGATATCCGGTTCCGGGGTGTATTCCATCGACTCCCGGCTGCGCAGCCACGTCGTAGTCGGAAAGCGCCGCGCCGCCAGCATCTCGAAGAAGGCATCCGGCGGCAGAAAACCGCTCACTGGCGTCGCATTCCAGCCCGTCAGGGGCTCCAGCCGCTGGTTTACCTCGGCGAGGTTGGGAATCGAGTCGGCCCGGAGCCCAATCTGCTCAAAGCCGTCCAGGTATTCCTGGCAGGCGTGCTCGCGCAGCTGCGGCATGCGGCGGCTTACCAGCTCCTGCCAGACGGCGTGCTGTTCCGGCGTGTACGCGGCATAATCCTGTTGAATCAGATACGGTTCGGCAACGGTCAACGTTGGATGCGATGTGCTGGCCATGCTCTTCTACTCCCGGACGAAAACTCTCTAGCATCATCTTCCGCGGCGCGCCTGTCAACTCACGCGGCTCATCCACTGCACTCTGAACCAGTCCACCCAATCCGGAAATCGCCCCGGAAAAGCAAATGGGCGGCCGCAGCCGCCCCGTGATTCACAGATTTTGCTTACTCCACGCGGTAGTTCGGCGCTTCGCGCGTAATGATCACGTCATGCACATGGCTTTCGCGCAATCCGGCACTGGAAATCCTTACAAACTTCGCCTTCGCGTGCATTTCCTCGATGCTGGAGCAGCCGAGGTAGCCCATGCCAGACCGCAATCCGCCCACCAGTTGGTACACGTTTGCTTCGAGCGGTCCGCGATACGGTACGCGGCCCTCAATGCCTTCGGGCACAAACTTCGCCAGCCGGTTCTGGCTGCTGCGCTCGCGCGCCACCACTCCTTCGACGCTCGAACTGTCCACGCCGTCGCTCGGCCCCTGGAAATAGCGCTCGCCCGAGCCTTGCGCCATCGCGCTCAACGAACCCATCCCGCGATACGCCTTGAACGACCGGCCCTGGTACAGAATCGTCTCGCCCGGGCTCTCGTCCACGCCCGCAAACAGCGAGCCAATCATCACCGCACTGGATCCCGCCGCAATCGCCTTCACCACGTCGCCCGAATACTTGATGCCGCCATCGGCAATGATCGGAATTCCCGCTTCCCGGCCCGCACGCGTTGCTTCGATAATGGCTGTAATCTGGGGCATGCCCGCGCCGGTTACCATGCGCGTCGTGCAGATCGATCCCGGCCCGATGCCGACCTTCACGCCGTCCGCGCCGGCTTCAATCACCGCTTTTGCGCCTTCGTAGGTCGCCACGTTTCCGGCCAGCAAATCCACGTCAGGGAAGCGCGTCTTCACCTCTCGAATCGCTTCCAGCACTCGCGATGAGTGCCCATGCGCCGAATCAATCGAGAGCACATCCACGCGATTCTTTACCATCTCCGCCGCGCGTTCCATGAAGTCGCCCGTGGCGCCAATCGCGCCACCCACGCGCAGCCGCCCCTGCTCGTCCTTTGAGGCGTTGGGATACTTCAGCTTCTTCTGGATGTCCTTGACCGTGATCAGGCCCTTCAGTTCGTACTGATCGTTGACCACCAGCAGCTTCTCGACGCGGTGCTGGTGCAGAATTTCCTCGGCCTGTTCAAGCGTGGTACCCACCGGTACGGTAATGAGATTCGTCTTCGTCATCACTTCGCTGATCGGAATGTCTGTCCGTGTCTCGAACCGCAGGTCGCGATTCGTCAGGATGCCCACCAGCTTCTTGTTCCGCGTCACCGGCACGCCGCTGATCTTGTAGCGCCGCATCACTTCCAGCGCGTCCGAGATCAGTTGCTCCGGCGCCATCGTCACCGGGTCCACAATCATGCCGCTTTCTGACCGCTTCACCTTGTCGATTTCGCCTGCCTGTTCTTCAATCGTCAGGTTACGGTGCACAATGCCAATGCCGCCCTGCTGCGCCATCGCAATCGCCATGCGCGACTCGGTCACTGTGTCCATTGCCGCGCTCAGCAGCGGTGTCGTCAGCCGAATCCGCTTTGTCAGCTGGGTGTCGGTTCGCACCAGGGCAGGAACAATTTCGCTGTAGGCAGGTACCAGCAGCACATCGTCAAAAGTCAGCGCTTCAGGAATAGGTCCGTCAATCATAGGTCGAATCGGTCAAGCTGTCGGGGGTCTACGTGAATGGAAATGGGTAGGCGGGACCAGCTTTGCCATATTGTAGGGTCATCGCAACCCCTGATCAACCTTTGCAGATTAACCCTTGTGCACCTCACCGTCCTGAGGGAGTGACCGATGCGGGCCCGCTCTTGCATCTTTTCTTGACAATTGAGCGTGTTGCGAGGTCTCTTACATGCGGATGCGGCCCATTTGGCTGCGGTCAGGCCAGGCAGGCGTCGCGAAAGGGGGCCACCGTGGATCGCCTCACGTGTCTGGTTCGCTTCTTCTATTTCATGGCTGCGCTCGCAGTCATCGGGCTCGTGACTCCGCTGCACGGGCAGCAACGCGAAGTGAACCGCTACGATCTCTATAGCGGATTCACAGCTTTCAGCACCCCGCACCTCAACCTTACCGAACGTGGCTATAACTTTCAGGCCGGAGTCAACTGGCGCAGCTGGCTTGCGACGGGTTTCGACTTTGACTACGTCACCGGGCACAGCTCGCTGACGCCGAGCATGCTCAAGCCGTCCCTGGCCGCGGAGATCAATGGTGAAATCGCCGCGCTGGAGGCTGCGCAGCAACTGCCGCCGGGATACATGCTGGCCGTTCCTACTGACTCCACCACGCAGACCTTTGCGGCCGGACCGCAGTTTTCCTACCGTCGCTGGAGCTTCGTCACGCTCTTTGTACGACCGTCGCTCGGCGCCGTGCACCAGACCGCGACGCCACACCCGAATCCCGCCGATCCCTTTGCTGTCGCGGTCACGGCGATGCTGGCGCCTTCCGGCAAAAAGGTGGATTGGCAGGGCTTCTACGGCTTTGGCGGCGGCATCGACTGGAACCTCACCCGGCACGTCGCGCTCCGTACCCAGATGGATCTGGTCTACTGGCACCTTTTCAACGATCTGCTGGATGGCAATTGGACGGTGCAATATGCATTCGGCCCGACGGTGCATTTCGGTGGCAATATCCTCGCCCGGCACCGGTAACAGCTTGGCACGGGCTCAAGCCGATCCCCCGGTTCGATTCTCGGGGGCGTAAACCCTTGAGCGGGCATCGCTCTGCGAGGACTCGGGCGAATTTCGATTTCCAGCGACAGTCTCGCCCGCTGACAGGTCGGGATATTTCTGGCTGTGCCAGTGCCCGCCACGCTGTCGGCGCGGAGGCGAGGCCGCGCGTCTTATCGGACTAAATCATATGGATATAATGAATTGAATCGTCA
>JAJZJJ010000083.1 GCA_021810175.1 Acidobacteriota bacterium
TAGCCGATATACACCACCCGGCCCGTAAACGAAACCAGCTCCACCGCGGCTCGAAACGTCTCCGCCCGCCCCACCGCTTCGATCACCGCATCCGGCCCGTCGCCGCTCGTCAGCTGCTGCAGAAACTCCGCCGCGTCCTGCCGCGTCGTATTGATCGTGTGGGCCGCCCCTGCTTCGCGCGCAACGGCGAGCTTGGCGTCATCCACGTCAATCGCCACTGTTCGAGCGCCCCGGAAAGCCGAAGCCGCAACCGCGCCCAGCCCCACGCCGCCGCATCCGAAGATTGCCACCGTGTCTTTGTCCGTTGCCTGCGCCCGCGCCACCGCGTGCGCCCCAACCGTCAGCGGCTCCACCAGGCAAAGTTCCTCCAGCTTCAGATCCGCCGCGTACAGCTTCTCCACGGGCACCGAGATATATTCCGCCAGCGCGCCGTCGCGCTGCACACCCAGCGTCTGATTGTTCCTGCACGCATTGTTCCTGCCGTTCCGGCACGCCGGGCAGGCCCCGCAGCTCGTGTAAGGCGAAAGCGTCACATCCGTCCCAACTCCGAGCCCAGGCTGCCCCGCATCGATCTCCACAATCGTCGCCGCAATCTCGTGCCCGGGAATCCGCGGAAACGACACCAGAGGATTTCTCCCCCGATACGAGTTCAGGTCGCTCCCGCAAAACCCAATCCGGCGCACACGCAACAGCGCCTCACCCGGCTTCCGCACCGGCTCCGCAACTTCCTCCACCCGGACCTCTCCCGGTCCGTGCATCACCACAGCTTTCACAGCGATCTCCCCTGCACAGTATGCTTCTCTTTCCCGCGGCGCACGCTGGTCGGCGCCGCCGGCTCCGCTTTCCGCAGTGACGACGTCCGCGCCACCAGCGCCGGATCGAGAACAATCCTCACAGGCTCCGGCCGCGCCTTTGAAGCAAAAATATTCAGCAGAATCGCCGCCGTCTTCTCCCCAACCATCTGACTTTTCTGGTCGATGCTGGACAGCGGCACACTCAATGCATCATCGTAATGCAGATTTCCGCATCCGATGATGGCAATGTCCTCCGGAATCCGCAGACCGGCTTCCAGAATCACCTTCATTGCGCCGATCGCCAGCGGGTCGTTGAAGCAAAACACAGCGTCCGGCCGCAGCCGCTCCCGGAGCAGCCGCCGCATGGCCTCGGCCCCGTGGCTCTGGCTTTCTACCTCCACCGTCGAGCCAACCACCACCAGGTCCTCGGAATACGGCAGCCCGTTCGCGGCAAGCATTTGCCGGTACCCCTCGAAACGGCGCCTTCCCGTGCTGTTGTTTCGCCCCCGGATGTGCGCAATCCTCCGGCATCCCTGATCGATCAGGTGCTGTGTGGCCAGCCGCCCCGCCGCCTCGTCGTCCATGCCCACAAAGTTGGCCGTCACCCCCGGGCAATCCCGGTCGATCAGAATGTACGGCTGCTCCATGCGATCAATCTGATCCAGCGTCCTGGCGTCAAGTCCGCTGGAAGCAATCACCAGTGCGTCCAGCCGTCGCGCCAGCAGCGTTTCAATCTCCCGCGCTTCCAGTTCCGAATCCTCTTCCGAAGCGGAAATGATCAGCGAATAACCTTCCCCACGGACCGCCGCTGACAGCGCCTTCGCAATCTCCGCAAAAAACGGGTGCATCAGATCGGGTACCACCAGCCCAATCAGATAGCTCCGCCCCGTCACCAGGCTCCGCGCCAGAACGTTCGGCCGGTAATCCAGCTCCTTCACTCGCTGCAGCACCCGTTCCCGCGTCCTCTCCGCGATGTCCGGATGGTTGCGCAGCACCTTGGAAACCGTGACCACCGAGAGGCCCAGCTCCCGGGCAATGTCTTTCATGCGTACCGGCATAAATCGCACTATACAGAGAATCCCCTCCCGCTTGCACCGCCCCGGAAGTCCCGTTCCCGCTCTCGCCGAGCCAGCCCCGGCGAAGCACAGGGCCACTCTAGGCCCCGGCAATCCTCAGGATCGTCAGATTTCAGAAAGTGAAGGAGAGTCCGCCCTCGATGCACCGGGGCGACTGCGCGAAATACAGAGTGCTGCCGTCCCGCGAAAGGAACGGCCGGTATCCCTCGGCCAGCAGGTTCTGCACATTCACCAGCGCTTCCACCCCGTTCGGAATCATCCGCCCGAACCGGATCGGCTGCCGCACCATGAAGCTCAGAAAGGCGTCCTGATTCGCCATGGCAAATGCCCCCACCGGAGTCAGCGTGTTCGGATCCTGCCACCGATACGACGCCTGCCACTGCGTCCCCGCGCGGACCACTTTCCCCTGCACTCCCGCAGCCACTACCGGTGTCTCATGGGCCGTCATGGTCTGCAGCGCCGTCGCCAGCGTCTGCGTGCCGGCTGCCGCATTGCTCATGCCCATCGCTTCGCCCACGGCCACATCGAAGGAGACCCAGGTATTTCCGTTCACCCGTCCCTCCACTTCGCTCATCACGCCGTTCCCCGTAAATCCAGCTCCGGCCGCGCGCAGAATCCCGCTCGTCGGATCGTAAAGCAGATTCCCGCTCGACCAGTCCGCCGGCGCCACCCTCCCGCTGCCGTTCAGCATCGGATTCTCTACATGCTCGTGCCATGCCGCCACCCGAACTCGCAGATTGCCGACAGTACGATCCAGAGCGATCTCCTGATGCAGACCCCGCTCCAGCACCGGCTGCCCATTCCGCTCCGCGAACTGCGGCTCCATCGTCGCCTGGCTGTCCAGATTGTCCACGCTCTCGATGCCCGGCGCCGTCGACAACTGATAGGACAAATCTGTCTGCCCGCTGCGCACCGTGACGGTGGCAAACGGCTGATTGGCCAGCAGAACCTCGCCCAGACGGATCGCCTCCGCCGCATCGCCGACCTGCGCCTCAATCCCCGGACCGAAACTCATCGTCTCGCCCGTCCGCATCTCCACCGCCTGCATGCCTTCCATGCCCCGGCTTCCGACGACATCCGGCAGACTCTCCACCGCGGCGATGCTCCGGATCGTGTGTCCGGGAGCCAGCCGCTGCTCGTAGCCCATCATCGCGTTCATCGCCGGACTCGACGCCTGCGTCAGGTCCGCCCGGAAAATCATCGCCCGGGCCTGATTCGGCAAACGCTCCATCTCAAATTCGTTGTGGATCCCGCCCCTGCCGAATGCCCCGTCGCCGTCCGTCACCGTCACTCGCGCCTTCAGCTCCGGCGTCGACCCGTCCCCATCCGTCACAACCACCAGCGGCCCGTTCTCCAGCATGCGCAGCAGCGGACGATCCGCGGCCAGCCGCAGCGTCCACTCCCAGTCGTCCTTCGGCTCGCTGGGCTGGCGAGGCTTGGCCGGCAGCCACCGAAACGCCTCGTAAAGCGTATCCAGGGTCAGGTTCACCACCATCCTTGACCCATTCAGGATGTGCAGGTTTTCCCGCAGGGTTGGCAGGAAGAGCTCCGCCGAAGCCTTCACTTCGTAGACGCCCGGCGCTACAGCGGCAAAGCGGTAACGTCCTTCCTCATCGGTCCGCGCTCGCTCCAGCACTGACAGATTGGGCCGCAGCAGCTCCACCTCGGCGCCCGCCTGCGGCGTGCCGCGGCTGTCCCGCACCACACCCGTCACACTCGTGGACAGGGAACTCGCCTGAGCTCCAGCCGCGCACAGCACGACCAGCGCTACAAGTACTGGACCGGAAATGGAGAGACGTCTGCTCACTTCTTCCGTGCGTTATCTTTGCTTCCTGGCGTTGCTCCCTGAAAGTCCTTCAGCCCCGCGTCTCTGTGGTCCGCTGAGGTTTGGCTCCCGGACTGCGCCCGGGAGCCATTAGCCCTGATTTTACTGCTCCACCGTGAATGGTGCCGACTCCGCGATCTGCTGGTGCGTCACATCGTCGTTCACACTGATCTTCACAATGTACCGCCCCGGCTCAAGACTGTTGAGCGGAAGCGACTTCTCCAGCGTCACCTGATCCACATGCGCACCGTAAATGTCTGAATTCTCGGTGGTATTCAGCAGCGCCTTATGGGTCGCCGCATCCAGAATCTGATAATGGATCACCGCGTCGTTCTTGTTCGTCGTCTTGGCCAGACCAAGGTTATACACCTGCATCCAGAAGTTCAGCTTCTGATTGCGACGGAACACCGATGGCTGCGCCGGATTCGCCGTTACCCGCGGCCACAGCAGCGTATCACCCAAAATGAACCTTCCGCCACCGATATCCTGCGACGGCACGTGCTCCATCTTGCTCGCCAGAATCAATGACGATGCTGACAACCGGTAGTCGTCGTACTGCGGCACGTCGATCGCCCGCGCCCACAGTCCGATGTGGTCCGGATTGTTCTCATCCTTAATTGCAATATCGATCCGGTACCGCCCCGGCCGCAGCGGCAGCGCCTTCCAGTACAGCGATACATTGTTCAGCGTCTTCGGCAGCAGTTCCGCCGGCTCGTCCACTTCCACCGGATCTTCGAAGCTCTGCACCACTCGATCCGTGATCGTGGAGATTCGCCCGATGATGTCCACCTTGCCTTTGGCGACCCCATCCTTGGTATTGAAGGTGATATCGCGATTCTTGATCTGAATCGTGATCGGCACCAGAACCGTATCGTCCGTCACCTTCACAAAGTCCGTCCGCACCTGGAACGGGAATATCGGCCCCGTCAGAACCTTGTGGCTGGTGATGTACTTCGCCAGGCTCATGTCTTTGTACTGAATGACCGGCGGCTGCCACAACTTCGCGTAGGTCTCCATACGGTCGAATTCCGTCGCGTTATTCGTCGCCGAATCCGGCCCCGGCCCCAGCTTCTCCAGCCCGCCGTTGAACCGCTGGTTCCGCGTCGCCATCCCCATCTGCTCGTACAGGGTCTGGCCGGCGCCAGGCACTTCCAGCAGCGCATCCTTCTTCGAACGGTCGATCGTCATCTGGTAATCGCCACACATACACGTATCCACAAATTCAATCGTGATGTTCGTGCCGATCCCCGGAATGTATCGGTAGTTCCAGTCCTCGAACGGGTAGGTGTCCGTCATCCCGCCGCCCTGCGAAATCGGCCGGTCATACGGACCGCCATCCGGGTGCGAATCAATCGATGTCGGCGGTCCGAATTTGATGTAGATCATCCCCCGGTCCGTCTTCCACCCCGGCTCGCCATCGCTGAAGTGCTCGTTCGCATACGCGATCCGCCGATAGTACTCCTCTTTATACGTGTTCACCGGCGAATTCGGATTCGGATTCCGCCGCTGCCAGAACGCCTCGATGAACGCATCGCGCTCCTCGTCGTTGCTCAGGCTCAGGAATGCCTTCCTCTCCTGCGGCGTGATAATCCACTTCACATCCTGATCCAGCCACTTCTTGTACGTGGCGCTCAACTCGCTCTTCAGCTCTTTCTGCTGCTTGAACCGTTCCTTCGCAGAGAGCTTCCGCTTGAGCGGATTCACCTGATTCTGGCTGTCGCTGGCCTGCGACGTCTCCTGACGCGGGCGGGAATCGCGGTGCCGCCGCGGCTGGGCGTGTAATCCAACACATCCTGCGCCGGCGAGCATTGCGATCAGGATCGGGAACTGCAAAGAAAGACGGTACCTGCACATACGCGAACTACTGCTCCTTCGGGGCGTGTCTCATTCTACGAGCGCCAGGCCGCGGCTTTCAAGCTCAAACCGCACCTTTCCTGCGCCATTCGGGACCCTCCGGTGGCACCTTCGTTGTAAGACCACCCCAACCCTCAACCTGTTATCATTTTGTGGAAATTCTCTTTGTGTTCACCGGCTGCTGCGGCAGGGTCAGTTCCCGGATTCGTCCCGGCTCCGCTCCCCCCAATTCAAAGGAGAGCGCTTTCGGCCTTTTCTCAGCCGAATCTGCCGAAAAAAAAGGGAACCACTTGCGCGGAAACTGCGTAACCATTCGCTAAGGAACCACTGCCTTGAAAAAGATCCTGCTCGTTGCTGGTATCATCGTCGCTCTCTCTGGAATCGTCGGGCTCACGATCGTGCGCGCGCGCGCCGGCTATACAAAGGTCCTCATCGGAACCGTGAAGCGCGAAAACCTCGTCTCCGTCGTCAGCGCCACCGGACAGGTCACGCCCAAAACCTACGTCAACGTCGGCGCCAACGCCATGGGCCGCGTGACCCACCTTTTCGTGAAGGAAGGCGAAAAGGTTAAAAAAGGTCAGATTCTCGCCACCATCGAGAATCAACAGCAGAAGGCCAATGTCGCCGGCCAGGAAGCCGCCATCGCCGCTGCCCGCACCAACATCAACTCCTTTATCGCCGCCCAGAACACCCAGAAAGCCAACGTCGAGCACGCACTCGCCGACCTGCAGCAGAAAAAGCTCGACTACATCCGCGCCAGAGCCCTCCTGAAAGATCAGGTCATGTCGAAGCAGAACTACGATTCTGCCAAGGCCGCCTACCAGCTCGACGTCGCCAGTGTTGCCCAGGCCAGAGCCCAGTTCGCCCAGGCCGTCGCCCAAACCGCCCAGGCCCGCGCCCAGCTCCGCACCCAGGAAGCCAACCTCAAAGTCAATGAGGATCTCCTCTCCCGCACCGTCGCCCTGGCCCCCTTCAACGGCATCGTCACCAACCTCCCCATCCGCCAGGGAGAAATGGTCGTCCAGGGCATCCAGAATGCCGAGGGCTCCACTCTGATGACCCTCGCCGACATGTCCGTCATCACCGCCGAGGTCTACGTCGACGAAACCGACATCGTCAACGTCGCCGTCGGACAGCAGGCCCAGGTCACCGTCGACGCGCTCCCCGGAAAAATCTTTAAGGGCACCGTCACCGAAGTCGGCGACCAGGCCCTCCTCCAGTCCACCGGCGTCGCCACCAGCCAGTCCACCAGCGGCGTCGAACAGGCCAAGGACTTCAAAGTCGTCATCACCCTCAAAGATCCATCGAAGGAACTGCGCCCCGGCCTCTCCTGCACCGCCAACATTATTACCGCCCAGCAGAACAATACCGTCTCCATTCCCATCCAGGCCCTCGTCCTGCGCGACCCCAAAACGCTGAAGGAAGGCGCCCACGCGCGCAACGTCTCCGCTGCCTCCAGCAATCCGCTGGCGCCTTCGCCCGATGTCCAGGGCGTCTTCGTCGTCAACAGAGTCGATGGCAAACAGCGCGTGCACTTCGTCCAGGTCACCACCGGCATTACCGGAACCACCGACATCCAGGTCCTGAAGGGACTCAAACCCGGCGATCGCATCGTTACCGGCACCTACAAAGTCCTCCGCGACATGAAAGAAGGCGAACTCGTCCAGGAAGACAAGGCCCTCGAAAATCCAAAGGACAAGAGCGACTCGTCCGACAATTAACACCAACCGCGCGGAAACGCACACAGACCTCCACCCAGCAACAGGAGTTGTAATGGCGGCAGAGATATCAACCGACGCTGAACTCGCATCCGCACCCCGCGGCCCCAATGGCGACATCATTGTCGTCGAGGATCTCTGGAAGACCTACGACATGGGCTCCGAGCAGCAGGTCCACGCCCTCCAGGGTGTCTCCCTGCGCATCCGCCGGAATGAATACGTCGCCATCATGGGCCCTTCCGGTTCCGGCAAATCCACCCTGATGAACCTCATCGGCTGCCTCGATACTCCTTCCAGCGGCCACTACTGGCTCAACAGCCACCTCGTCAGCGAGCTCAACGACGACGAGCTGGCCCGCATCCGCAACAAGGAAATCGGATTCGTCTTCCAGACCTTCAACCTCCTCGCCCGCGCCACCGCCCTGCACAACGTCGAGCTGCCCCTCATCTACAACGGCACCCCCGCCGATGAGCGAGCCGAACGCGCCCGCGCCGCCCTCACCGCCGTCAACCTCGAAGCCCGTATGCACCACAAGCCCAACGAGCTCTCCGGCGGACAGCGCCAGCGCGTCGCCATCGCCCGTGCCCTCGTCAATCACCCCTCCATCATCCTTGCCGACGAGCCTACCGGAAACCTCGACTCCAAAACCGGCGAGGAAATCATGGCCCTCTTCGACGATCTCCAGGCCAAAGGCAACACCATCGTCCTCGTTACCCACGAGCCGGACATCGCCGAATACGCCCATCGCGTCGTTCACATCCGCGACGGCAAAATCTTCTCCGATCAGCCTTCCTCCCGCGCCCGCACCTCCTGATCCGCGGTCCCGAAACCCAAAGGGCAGGCCATCCGCGCCTGCCCTTCGTTTTTTCCCGGCGATTTCCCCCACAGGCTCAACTGTTCGCCCGTTCCTGCCGATAGGCAGGACAGCAGAACGGATGGATACCTATGGACTCTCCCAATATCGCCGTCATCGACATTCCCCCCGAAGACCAGGAAATCCTCCCTCCGGATGGTAATCACCCTCCCCCCGGCGCTGTGGCCAAATCCGCCGCACCGCTCCCCTCTGAGGCCTTCGACCCCGATACCCTCCGCCCCGAAGCTCATGCCCTCGGCAATATGGTCGGCCGCAGCCTCCCCATGCAGCATCTCTTCTCGCGCGTCCGCTGCACCGCCCCCCACTTCCGCCTCGCCTGCATCGAAGGCGAAGCCGGCTCCGGCAAGCTCCTTCTCGCGCACACCCTCCACTCCATCGGTCCCGCCTCCGCCGGCCCATTCGCCCCCTTCATCGCCGCCGACTTCCTCGCCGACCCCCAAAACCTCTGGCGCCAGGCCCGCAACGGCCTCCTCTACCTCTCCCACATCGATGAAATCTCCCCCGAAATGCAGCTTCGCCTGCGCGAATTCCTCGAACGCGCCGCCCACGAACGCATCCGCCTCCATTCCCCCGACGGTCCCCGGCAGCTGGTCGTCGGCTCGTCCCAGCCCCTCCGCCGCATCTCCGCCGCCGGCTCCTTCCGCTCCGACCTCGCCGCCCACCTCACCGCCATCCGCTTCCCCCTGCCCCCGCTCCGCGACCGCCGCGACGATATCCCCCTCCTCGCCGCCCTCTTCCTCCGCCGCTGGACCCGCCTCCACCGCCCCCTCCGAGGCTTTGCCCCCGGAACCCTCACCCGCCTCCATGCCCACGACTG
>JAJZJJ010000084.1 GCA_021810175.1 Acidobacteriota bacterium
GGTACATGCGTTTCTTTTTGCTGTGATGCTGCTGGCGGGGATGGTCCTGCTGGCGGCCTGCGCCAACCTTGGCGGTCTGTTTGCCGCGCGGACGGCGGACCGCAGCCGTGAACTGGCGATCCGCATCGCCGTCGGCGCTGGGCGCGCACGCATTTTCGGCCAATTGCTGACAGAGTCGTTGGTGCTGTCGATTCTGGGCGGGGCTGGGGGAGGCGCGCTGGCGGCGGTGTTACTCGGCGCGCTCAGCCGGTGGCAGCCCACAACGGCTTTCCCGGTGCGGATGTCCGTCGATGCGGATACGCGCGTGTATGTCTTCGCCTTTGTGGTTTCGCTGCTGACGGGAGTGATTTTTGGATCAATACCGCTTCGGCAGATCTGGAGGACCGATCCCAATCAGGCGATCAAGAGCGGAAACAACGCGGTCCCCGGCGGACGAAAATTGGCGCTGCGCGATGTTCTTCTGGCGGGACAGATCGCCATCTGCTGCCTTCTGGTGACCGCGTCGCTGGTGGCAGTGCGGGGGCTGCAGCGCACCCTCCACGCCAATCTGGGCTTCCATCCGCAAGCTGTAACCATGGCGACGTTCGATCTGCATCTGGCGGGCTATTCCATGGAAAACGCCGCCCGGTTTCAGCAGCGTTTGCTGGATGCAGCCTCCCATTTGCCGGGAGTGACGGCCGCGGCTTACGCAAACACGACGCCGCTGAGTCTCGATCAGTCGGACACGGCAATTCACTCGATGGACGATGCGCAGATTACATCGAGCAACACGAAGTTCTTCGCGAACTATTACGATGTTTCTCCCGGCTATTTCAAGACAGCGGAGACGACGGTGGTGGCGGGCCGCGAATTCACCCCGCGGGACGACCAGAAAGCGCCGAATGTTGCGGTTGTGAATGAGACCTTTGCCCGCAAGCTGTTCGGCACAACCCGCGCGGTGGGGAAAAATTTCAAGGGTTATCGCAATGGCAAGCCCATTGAGATTGTCGGCGTGGTGGAAGATGGCAAATACACGACGGTGACGGAAGACCCGACCCCGGCGGCGTTTTTCCCTATTCTGCAAGATGCGAATACGGACACGGTGCTGCTGGTGCGTTCGCGGAGGGATCCCCGCGACATGGCGGCCGCGGTGCAGGACACAGTCCGGCGGCTCGACCCGAACTTGCCCATGTTCAGCCTGGGCAGTTGGCAGGACTCATTGGGTTTGGTGATGCTGCCGACTTATGCGGCGACGATTGCGCTCGGTGTGTTTGGCGTGCTGGCGATTCTGTTGTCTCTTACCGGCATTTTCGGATTGGCCTCCTACACGGTGAGCCGGCGGATGCGGGAGCTGGGGATTCGGGTGGCGCTGGGCGCGTCGCATCGGCAGGTGCTGGGCGCGGCGCTGCGGCGGCCCATGGTGTTGCTGGCGTTTGGCTCGGGCGCGGGTTTGATGGCGGGCATGGCCGCCAGCCGCCTTCTTGCGAGCATTGTCTATCAGGCGACGCCGAACGATCCGCTGGTGCTGGTTGGCGTGGTGCTCACCATGATGCTGGTCGGCGCGCTGGCCACGTGGATTCCGTCGCGGCGCGTGCTCTCCATCGATCCGATTCAGGTTTTGCGCGAGGAATGAGCGGCGGCCCGCTCCTCTGACGAGGCAAAATCCATGGTTGGACTGGCGCTCCGCATCTCAACATAGGAAGGAGCTATGGCCATGGAAAAGATCGATTTGATGGAGGAACTGAAGAAAATCCGCGCGCGAGGTGCTGAGGTAAGTTCCACCACGATCGTAAAGACCAATACGTTGCGGATTGTGCTGATGGCGTTGCGCGCCGGCGCGCATCTGCGGGAGCATCACGCCGACGGCCGCCTGTCGTTGCAGGTTCTGGAGGGCGAAATTGAGCTGACGGTGGAGAACACGAAACATCGGCTTTCGACTGGAATGCTGGCGGACCTGGAGGCCAGAGCGCCCCACGGGGTGCTCGCCCGGAGCGAGGCGGCGTTGCTGCTGACCATCGCGTGGCCGTCATCGGAAACCGAGGCGGAGCAGGCAGAAGCGGCCGCGCATCGAAAAATCGGCTACGCCTGAGGGATGGACGGGGAGACGGGCGGTTGTGACCCGAATCACGCGATGCTTGCCAAGCGCGGGGTTGGCGGTTAGCATCCATGTAGAAACCGGCCTGCAAAGCAGGTAGGGTGGTCAACGCTGGTTGAACCTACATTCATCGAACAGGGGACTTGACTCGAACATCTCGGCTCGGTGTGCTGTCCGCCAGTCCGGAACGCCTAAAGAGCCTCGGCGGGTTCCCACCGTCTTAGGACGGGTTCACCGGCGCATCATCCCACGGCCCCGTGGGTCGGTTTTCTGCCGATTGTGGTCCGCTGCGCAGGACTTTGCGCGTGGCTGCAATTTGGTTTTCCATCCGACTCTGTTCTACTGCAACATGTGTATCCCCGGTTATTTCAGTTCGGTCCCTTCACCCTTCCCACCTACGGCCTGTTCGCGGCAGTTGGCCTGATCGCGGGCCTGACGCTGGCGGCACGAACCGCCGAGCGGCTGGGCATCGGCTTCGACAGGATGTGGAGCTTCTCGCTGACGACGGTGCTGAGCGCCATTCTGGGAGCGCGCCTGCTGCTGATTGCGGGGAACTGGCGCGATTTTCTGTCTTATCCCATGGTGATGCTGAGCATTGCGATGCCGCGCACGATTGGCATGGTGCTGACCGAAATAGGACTGGGCGCGACGGCGGGCCTGCTCTACATGGCGGTGCATCGAATGCCGTGGCTGCGCACGCTGGATGCCGCCGCGCCGGGCTGGGCGTTGGGCCAGGCGATGCTCGCGATGGGATGCTTTTTCGCCGGGTGCGGCTACGGCGCTCCAACGGCTGAGCCATGGGGCGTGACGTTCCACAGCCGCTGGGCTGCGATGTGGAATGGTACTCCGCTGGGGACCAGGCTGCAGCCTGTGCAGGTCTACGCATTCGCGGCGCAGGCGGTCGTTTGCGTGCTCCTGCTGGGATGGCTTCCGCGCATCCGGCAGAGCGGGGAATTGGCGGGGGCATGGATGTTTCTGTCCGGGCTGACTGGATTTTTCCTGGATTTCTATCGCGGCGACAATCGTTTATTGATCCTGAACGGAGCGCTGTCGCTGACCCAGGGGATCGATTTTTGTCTGGTGGTGATTGGGGCGCTGCTGCTGTTGGAGCGGAGCAGTGGGTCCTCCGCCCCGAATGAGGCGAGTGAGGCGAAGCGATGAGCCGGCGGTTTGGAGATGACGAAGAGGTTGAGGAAGACGAGGGCACGCTGGCGGCGGGCCTGGCGCAGAGCTTTCTGGTCGGCCCGGCGGAGGCTGGCGACCGGCTGGACCAGTTTCTGACCGCACGGCTGCCTGATGTGAGCCGGGCCAGAGTGCAGCAGCTCATTGAGCAGCGGAGGGTGCGGATCGACGGTCGCGCGATGAAGCCGGGCGGCAAGCTGCGTGCGGGAATGACCGTGGTGGTGACCGGCGAAGCGGCAGTTCCGCCCTTGCGCGCGGAAGCCGAAGACATTCCGCTCGAAATTGTGTATGAGGACGAGTTTCTGGCGGTGGTGAATAAACCGGCTGGCATGATGGTCCACGCCGGCTCCGGCGCGACCGAGGACGCACGCAACAGGGGCACGCTGGTGAACGCGCTGCTGCACCATATGGCTTCCCTGTCGAGGACGGGGGGAACGCTGCGGCCGGGCATCGTGCACCGGCTGGACAAACAGACGAGCGGGTTGATCCTGGTGGCGAAGAACGATGGCACCCATCGCCGCCTGGGAGAGATGTTTGCTCGCCGGGAAGTCCACAAAACTTATGTCGCGCTGGTGCATGGGCGGGTCAAACTGGAGCGGGAAACGCTGAATGCGCCGATCAGCCGGGACCATCTGCGGCGGACCCGGATGACGACGCGCCATACGGAGGGCCGGGCGGCAATCTCGCATTACCGGGTGCTGCAGCGGTTTGCCACGCAATTCGGACAGTTCACGCTGCTGGAAGTAAAGATCGAGACTGGCCGCACCCACCAGATTCGCGTGCATCTCTCGGCGATCGGCCACCCGGTGGCAGGGGACACGCTTTATGGAGCGCCGCGCGTGATTCTGCCTCAACTGGAAATGCCTGCCAGTAAGCTGCAAAGAGAGGCCACCGGGAAGAATGCGCTGGCGCTGGAGAGAAATTTTCTGCACGCCGCCGGTTTGCAGTTTGTCCATCCGGAGACCGGGCAAACCATGGAGTTGAATGCGCCTTTGCCTGCCGATCTGACGCAATTTCTACAGCGGCTGCAACCTGAAGCGGCGCCGAAGGCGTCCGACAGGTGAGCAGGGCTGGCACTGCTAAAATCAAAACGATGATCCGCTGGAACCCGATGGGCTGCGACCGCGGCTACGCTCACCGCAGAAGCACGGAAGTGTACGGATGGGCCGCGGCAGCATTTCTGCTGGTCGCATTCGCGCTGGCAACGCCTGGTTTCAGCACAGCCCAAAGCACGCCTAACCCGCCGCCGCAAACGGCGCCGCAGACGACGGCCCCACGGCAGCAACCGCAACCGCAGCAGCAACAGCAACCGCTGCCGCAGGCGGTGCAATCGAACGGACAGAACGGCAACGGAGCGTTCACCATCACCAGTGTGGTCAATGAGGTGAACCTGCTGTTTACCGTGACCGACAAGCACGGCCATTTCATTCGCAATCTGCAGGAAAGCGATTTTTCGCTGCTGGACGACCGGATGCCCCCGGCGGAGGTTTACAGCTTTACGCAGCAAACCAACCTGCCGCTGCGCGTGGGCCTGCTGATCGACTCCAGCAACTCTATCCGGTCCCGCTTTCATTTTGAGCAGAGCGCAGCGACGGAATTTCTGCTGGAGATTTTGCGGCCGCAGTTCGACAAGGCTTTCGTGATGGGGTTCGACGTGACGCCGGACATTACCCAGCCATTTACCAACAATGCCGATCTGCTGAGTGCCGGAATCCGCAAGCTGGCGCCGGGCGGAGGGACGGCCCTGTATGACGCTGTCTATACCGCGTGCAAGACCGAACTGCTGCCGTTGCGCGGGCCTACCGCGCTGCGCAAAGCGATCATTCTGGTTTCCGACGGGGATGACAATCAGAGCCACGCGACGCTCGATGACGCGGTCAAGATGTGCCAGCGCGCCGACACCATCATTTATGCAATCAGCACCAACGACAGTCCGACGCGCGACCGGGGCGATGAGATTCTGAAAAACATGGCGCTGGTGACCGGCGGAAGCGCGTTCTATCCGCCACGCATTGAGCAGGTTGCGGAGGCGTTCCAGAGTATTCAGGACGAGTTGCGCAGCCAGTATTCGCTGGTCTACAAGCCGGCGGACTTCAAAGCGGACGGTGCATTCCGGCCCATATTTTTGACGACCTACGACAAGAGGTACAAAGTGCGGGTGCAAAAGGGTTACTTCGCACCCTCTCCCACGCCATAGCGGCGTCGGTCTAATTCAGCAGGACTGTCACGGTCTGTCCTTGCTCCATGCCCTCGCAATCTTCCGGCGCGACGATATAGCAGTTGGCGCGGGCGTTGGCCGCCAGGTCCCCGGAGCCTTGTGTCCTGACCGGCATCGCGGCAGGAGCCGGGCCGCTGGTGTCGAGAAATGCCGGAAGAAAGCGAGTCAGGCCAGGTTTCACGCGCAGGCCGCTTCCAAGTTTGGCGAGGGCAACGGCCGGTTGCCAGTTTTGCTCGCCCGACAGCGCGGCCAGCAGCGGCTCCACGAAGACCCGAAACGTGACCATGGCGGATACCGGATTTCCAGGCAGTCCGAAGAAGTACCGGGCGGGCCGCTCGCCGGAAGCGGGTAATCTGCCGAAAACCACCGGCTTGCCCGGCTGCATTTTCACGCCGGTAAAGAAAAACTCGGCGCCCAGGGAATCGAGGACTTCTTCCACCAAGTCATATTTGCCCATGGAAACGCCGCCGGTCAGCAGTAACAGAGGAGCGGCGGCCACGCCTTGCCGGATGCTGGCGGACAGTTCCTCTTTCCGGTCGGGAGCCGCGTTCTGACGGGCGGGAAGGCCACCCGCGCGTTGAATCAGCGCGGCGAGCGCATGGCTGTTGGAGTCGTAGATCTGGTGCGGGAGAATCCCGGCGCGGCTGGTGGTCTGCTCGACCAATTCGTCGCCGGTGGCCAAGATTGCGACCCTGACCTGGGGGAAAACATCCAGGGAAACTCGTCCGCATGCGGCCGCCAGCGCGATTGCCGACGCCGTCAGTCGCCTGCCCGCTGGCAGCAGGACCTCGCCTTGTCGCGCTTCCATTCCAAGCGGGACGACATTTTCTCCGGGAGAGAGAGTCCTTCCCGTCTGCGGCAGAATTTGCGCGGAGGATTGTCCATTCGTTTCGGCGTCCTCCAGAAAGCGCACATGCTCGATCATCAGCACGGCATCGGCGCCGGGGGGTAGGGGTGCGCCTGTCATAATTTCGACGGCTTCGAACTCCGCCAGCGCAGCTCGCGTGGAGGGCCAGGCCTGCCCGGCGCGGAGCTGGCCGGTGACGCGAAGAGGCAGGTTGGCCAGCAGGTCTTTTGCGCGCACGGCAAAGCCGTCCCGTATGGCCCGGTCGAAGGGCGGCTGGTCGCGGTCCGCCGTGACCGGAACAGAGAGGACCCGGCCCAGGGCGCGGCCCAGATCACAGGGCGCGCTCTCCGTGGGAAGGTTGGCCAGAACAGCCGTGGCGTGGGCGGCAACCAAGGCGCTGGCTTCCGCGACAGAGATGGCCGGGGCAGGAGGTTGGGAGAAGCCCTGTGTCTCATTCGGGGTCATCGTTCGCCTGTAAGAGAAAACGGCCCCTGACCTGGTTGGTCAGAGGCCGCCGGTGCAGCATTGTGCCGATTATCCGCCATCAATGCTTTTTGAAAGAGCCGTGCACGGTTTCGCCAGCCTGGGCCAGGATGTTCCGGGCATCGTCCGCCAACGGTCCGTTGGGAGTCATGCTAAGGAATTTCTTGTAGGCGTCCGCGCAGCCCGGGGGCAGCTTGATTTTGCCGGTTTTTGGATCGACGGTGGCGTGCTGCACCAGGGCCCATCCCTTGATGTAATACGGGATGGGCTTGTTGGGATCGGCCGCGATGGCCTTGTCCGCCGCCGCCGCCGCTCCATCGGCCTGGCCCGTTTTGAACAGCACGATGGCTTCATTGCCATAGTATTTGGCGGCCTGGGTTGGATCGACCTTGGCTGCGGCCTCATAGGCATTTACCGCGTCGGGAACTTTGTTCGATTTCGCGAACGCCTCGCCCAGGTTGTTATCGGCCGCGGCAATCACTTCAGGCTTCGCCTTCTTATCGGCGGAGAGCAGGGTCAGCGCTTTCTGGTAATTGGTGACCGCGTCGGGATATTTCTTGGCGCCAAGATAGCTGTCCCCAAGTTCATACCAGATCAGACCGGCATCGGGTTTGGCCTGAGCGGCCTGTGTGTCGAGAGCGATGGCCTGGTCGAAGTTGCCCGCTTTCCGGGCGTCACGAGCCTGGATGATCAGCTTGTTTACGTTCTTGATTTTGCTGTTTTCCTTTTGCGCGGATTCGTTGGCCTTTTTGGTGGCCGCAATCTGCTTCTGCACGTCAGCGGGCAATTTGGAAACGTATTCCGGACGGGACATGTCGAAATTCACAGTGACGTCCTGACCGGCAGCAAACTTTACGTCCCGCTGAAAGTCGATGACGTTTTCTCCCATCTTTCCGCTCTTGTCCTTCACGTTGCCGAGAATCGCGACGATGTAGGTTCCGGGCTTGATGCCGCTTCCTTTATAGTCGCCGTTGGCATCGGTCATAAATGTGTAGAGAGGCTTCTTGGGATCGGTCCCGATGACGACCTTGGCGTTGGCGACGGGCTGCTCCACCGGATCCTGCGCGTGGCCGTGGATCTGGGCGGTGGTGGCGTCTGGAGTGGTACTGGCGGGGGTGGTTGCGGCAGGCGTAGCTGGGGACGCCGCCGGCGCCGCCTGGGCGAAGGCCGGAATCGCCGCTATGGTCGCACCTGAGACCAGAAAAACTGCTGCACAAATGGCAAAAGCCGCCGATCGAATCTTCTTCATGTCCTGCTCCCTTTAGATAGATATCTGCCGCAGTGTTTCTGCCCGTCCGCACATCCATGGCCGGACGTGTAAAAAGCCGAACGTCTTTGCAGCCGCATTGTGGCGTCAAAGCTTACCCCACCATTCTAGACGGCTTCCTCAGTCGAGTCGGATGCCTGCAGCCAGACTGCCGTTGGCTGAGTGCGGCTGGTAAGGAATGGGGTCCCTGGCCCCAGCCTGGCTGAAGGCGCGCAGCCGGAGGGCGCAACTTTCGCACATCCCGCAGGCGCGATCCTCACCCGTATAGCATGACCACGTTACATGGAAGGGAGCACCGAGTTCAAGGCCAAGCTGCACGATTTCCTTTTTGCTGCGAGCGATCAGCGGGGTAAGGACCTGAATATCGCCGTGGCGGGTGCCGGTGCGAATGAGCTGGTTAAACACGTCATAGTAGGCGGGGCGACAGTCGGGATAGCCGGAGCTGTCCTGCTCAACGGCACCAATAAAAATCTTCTTCGCTCCCAGCACTTCCGCCCAACTGACGGCGGCGGCCAGAAAATGCGCGTTGCGGAACGGCACGTAGGTAACGGGTATCTCCTGGCCGATTTTTTCTACCGGGGGCGCATCCGGAACGGCGATGGAGGGGTCGGTCAAAGCGGATCCTCCAATTTGCCGGAACAGGTCCAGCCGAAGTGGCAAAAATTGTTTGACGCCGACGAGCTCCGCCACGGCTGTCGCGCTGGCCAGCTCGCGTTGTTCCGTCCGCTGGCCGTAACTGAAATGGAGCGCATACACGTCGAAGTCACGCGCGGCCAGCGACAGACAAACGGCAGAATCCATCCCGCCGGAGAGGGACACGACGGCCCTGGGCCGGTGTGAGGAAGATTGCTGCTGCGGGTCG
>JAJZJJ010000085.1 GCA_021810175.1 Acidobacteriota bacterium
AGAAAATCTGGCACTACTTTCACCGGAATACTGCTCCGAAGCAAGCACTGCCGCCAGATGTTGTAAAACAAATCAGGGGTATGTTTGCTTGGGACTACATTCACCTCATTCAGCTGACTCCAGCTATTGCGCATTACGCGAGCGATCTTTCAAGAGATAGCGGGCTCAAACCCGCAGATGCAATCCACACGGCGTCTGCCTTAGCTAGAAAATGCGCGACGCTTCACCGCTATGATCGGGACTTTAATAAAGTTGGACACCTCATCAACATTGTGGAGCCCGCAATCGTTACCCAATCGCTACCGCTATTTAAGAGCGTCGAGGCCGCGATTCCGTAGTCTCCCGAGCCCCACCGAGTAAACAGTCTTCCGCGCTTGAGTGCACCCGCAGTTCCGTGGAGGCGGGATTTGTTGCCACGTCTATGCCCCGCGTGATCTCGCCCAGCGTGCCGCTCATCGGAATCGTCATTCCTGGCGCGAAAATCGAGGATGTACAAAAACTGCGCGATCTTCGCCCGGTAAATGCACATCGCCAAGCTCCAGCGACTTCCCCGGCTCCGGTGGCGGTTAGCGGCAGAGTGATTCTGAGCGGCTGCGGATTTATAATCGCCGTTGCGAACTATGGACATTATCCAAGCGATACATGAAGGCCGCCAGGAACTGAATGTGCAGGAGATCATGGAGATCCTGCCGCATCGTTATCCGTTCCTGCTGATCGACCGCATTGTGGAGATCGAGCGGAAGAAGCGCATTGTGGCGCTGAAGAACGTCACCATGAATGAGCCATTTTTTCAGGGGCATTTTCCGGGGGTTCCGGTGATGCCGGGGGTGCTGATCGTGGAGGCGATTGCTCAGGCAGGCGGGACGCTGCTGCTGCCGGAGGTTCCGGACCGGGACAAGTTGCTGATCATGTTCACCAGTATTGAGCGTGCGAAGTTTCGCCGGCCGGTGGTTCCGGGGGACCAGTTGCGGATTGAGATCGACGTGCGGAACTGGAAGCCGCGGCGGGCGAAGATGGACGGCCGGGCGCTGGTGGACGGGAAGCTGGCGTGCGAGGCGACGGTGATGTGCCAGCTGATTCCCAAGGCGGGGCAGGAGAAGGCGTCCGAGGAGGCCGAGGCCACGACTGAGGCAACTGAGGCAGCCGGAGCGGTGAGCGGCGAGTGAGTATTCATCCCACGGCGATTGTGGCTGAGGGTGCGGTGGTTCCCGCGTCGTGCACGGTGGGGCCGTACTGCACGGTGGGGCCGCATGTGGTGCTGGGCGAGGCGTGCGAGCTGGTGTCGCATGTGGTGCTGGACGGGCATTTGAGGGCGGGCGCGCGGAACAGGTTCTATTCGTTTGCGTGCGTGGGCGTGGCTCCGCAGGACTTGAAGTACAAGGGCGAGCCGACGGGCGTGACGCTGGGCGACGACAACGTGATTCGCGAGTACGTGACGGTATCGCGGGGGACGACGGGCGGCGGCGGGACGACACGGATTGGTTCGGGCTGCCTGATCATGGCCTACGCGCACATAGGACACGACAGCGTGATCGGCGACCAGTGCATATTGGCAAACGCGGCGACGCTGGCCGGACATGTGATTGTGGAGGACTATGCGACGGTGGGTGCGCTGTGCCCGGTGCACCAGTTCTGCACGATCGGGCGGTACGCGTACGTGGGCGGCGGAACGACGATTACGCAGGATGTACTGCCGTTCTCGCTGACTTCGGCCAAGCGCGAGACGCATGCGTACGGGCTGAACAAAGTGGGCTTGCAGCGCAGAGGCTTTGAGGGCGTGCGGCTGAAGGCGATTCAGCATGCATACCGGCTGCTGCTGGCGGCAAAGATGAACACGACGCAGGCGATTGCGAAGCTGAAGGAAGAAGGCATCGCGACGGAAGATGTGGCATACCTGGTGGAGTTCATTGAGCGGTCAGAGCGTGGAGTGCTGAAGTAGGGCGCGGTGTGCTGCCGTAGCGGCGCAGAATTTGGAATTTCAGCGGGCGGATTTTCTTATGGACAGGTTGGGACTGATTGCCGGGAACGGGAGGTTTCCGTTTTTGCTGCTGGAGGCGGCGCGTGCGAGCGGCGTGGAGGTGGTGGTGGCGGCGATCCAGGAAGAGACCGACGAGGAGATGAATGCGCGCGCGGAGGCCGACGCCGGGGTGCGCGTGCACTGGCTTTCGCTGGGCGAGTTGTCGCGGCTGATTGAGACGTTCCGGAAAGAGGGCGTGAGGCGCGCGGTGATGGCGGGACAGGTGCGGCACAAGCAGATCTTCTCGAGCATCCGGCCGGACTGGCGGCTGGCGAAGCTGCTGATGAATTTGCGGACGCGGAACACGGACATGCTGCTGGGCGCGGTGGCGAAGGTGCTGGCCGATGAGGGGATCGAGCTGATTTCTTCGACGACGTACCTGGAGCCGCTGCTGGCCGAGGCGGGCGTGCTGACGGAGCGTGCTCCGGATGAAGAGGAGGAGAAGGACATTGCCTACGGGCGCGAAGTGGGCAAGGCGATCGCGGGCTACGACCTGGGGCAGACCGTGGTGGTGGCGGCGCAGGCGTGCGTGGCGATTGAGGCGATGGAAGGCACGGATGCGACGATTGAACGCGCGGGCGCACTGATGCGGACGCTGGAGGATGAGGCTTCGACGCTGTCGCGCGAACTGACGGTGGTGAAGGTGGCGAAGCCTAAGCAGGACATGCGGTTCGACGTACCGGTGATCGGCGTGCGCACGATCGAAACGATGGCGGCGGCGGGAGCGACATGCCTGGCGATCGAGGCAAAGCGAACGTTGATTTTTGACCGCGATGGAGTGGTGGCGCGAGCGAATGCCGCGCGGATTGCGATGGTTGCGGTGGAGTGCGAATCCTGCTGATTGTCTCGCGCCGCACGCGAGGGCGATCTGGCTGAAGGAGGTATAAGCGTGACGGAATTTCAGGTGATGGATACCGTGGCTGCCTTTGCTGTTTTGCTGATGGGCGGTCTTGCGCTGCGCATTTACGCGGCGGGCACTTCGACGATGCTCAAGGCCGGGCAGACGGCGCCCACGTTTACGCTGCCGAAGGAAGACGGCGCGCCGGTGAGCCTGGAGAGCTATCGCGGCAAGTGGGTGGTGCTGTATTTCTATCCGAAAGACATGACGACGGGCTGCACGATCGAGGCGCGCAACTTTGAGCGCGACCTGGAGAAGTACGAGGCGCTCGATGCGGAGATCGTGGGCGTGAGCCTGGATTCGGTGAAGAGCCACGAGAAGTTCTGCGCGAAGAGCAAGCTGCACTTCACGCTGCTGAGCGACCGTGACGGGATGAAGGTGTCAAAGGAGTACGGGGTGCTGAGCAGCGTCCTGGGCTTCAAGATGGATAAGCGGATCACGTTTTTGATCGATCCGGAAGGAAAGATCGTGAAGGTATGGGCGAAGGTGAACCCGATGATCCACAGCCAGCAGGTGCTGGAGGAGTTGCAGAGGCAGAAAGGTTGAGTCGAGGGCGGATTTTGGACGCAAAAAAGCCCGGCGCATTGCCGGGCTCTTTTGCTTGCCTCGTTTTACTGCGTTGCCTGTAAGACTACTTGGTCTTCTTTGCGGCAGCCTTCTTCGCCGGAGCCTTCTTGGCTGCCGCCTTCTTGGCAGGGGCCTTCTTCGCGGCAGCTTTCTTCGCGGGAGCCTTCTTCGCTGCTGCCTTCTTGGCCGGAGCCTTCTTCACTGCGGTTTTCTTCGCTGCGGCCTTCTTGGCCGGAGCCTTCTTCTTTGCGGTTTTGACTGCCAAAGTAGTACCTCGTCTGGTTGATTTTTTACTGCCGGTGCTCTTTTTGGCCGCCGCTTTCGCGGGAGCCTTGCTGCCGCTGCGAGCACCCTTACTGCTGGACTTCGCGGCAGACTTCTTTGCGGCTTTTTTGGCCGGCGCTTTTTTAGCGGCGGTCTTCTTTGCCGGAACTTTTTTGGCAGCTTTCTTTGCTGCTTTCTTTGCTGCTTTCTTTGCGGGAGCCTTTTTTGCAGCTTTCTTTGCGGGAGCCTTCTTGCGGGCCGGAGCTTTCTTTGGAGGAGCCGCTGCCGCGGGCTGTTCGATAAAGGAAGGAAGCGATTCGGGAACAGGCTCAACTACGATTACCGGTTCCTCGTTCATCGCTTCGTCCTCAAGCTCGTCGTCGGAGACGATGGAGATGCAGATTTCTTCTTCCTCTTCCTCGTCGACGAAGCCTTGTTCGAGTTCTTCTTCCGAGTCGTCGAATTCGGGTTCGAATTCGTTTTCGTTGTACGCGTACAACTTGCGATGGTCCTGCATCGGTGTGCCCTCCCGGGCTTCCCTTCAGATTTGTATCCGCGACTGCATCTGTACCTGCGCGCGGATTATAGCAACAGCATGCAACGGCTCGCCATAACACGCAAGTGTTTCGTTATGTACTGTGCGAGGTTGTGAAGATTTTCTTTTCGCAGCGGGAAGGTGTTTGCGCGAGAAATGAAGCGCGAGCGATACCGAAACGGGGCGCGCGGCGCAGAGAAGAAGAAGCGGATGGGTGCATGAAACCTGCATGAATAAAGAGTTTGATGCATGTGGTAAGAAGATCGAGGACGTCCGGATTGAGAGACGCTCGAGCGAACTTCCAGTTGCTTGAGCGTGCCGAGCTTTTCCAGGCGCGGCTTTTCTTTATGGGAAAGCCACGCAGATTTTTTCGCTTCAGGATACAGCCGCGGCAAATTCGCTAGAGTATTTTCACTGCGGCTATGAGGTGTTCCGGATCGATTCGGTGTGGCCGTTCCTTGATGGAACGTCCATGGCAACTTTCTTGTTCTCCCCTGCACTCTCAGTGAAGGTGCCCTAGAACCGGTCTCATAAATAGCGTAGCGGCTTCGACGAAAAGCATGAGCCCCGCTTCGATGGCGGGTCTCATACGAGGCCTCACCAGGCGCGGAGGGTTTACGAGACCAGTTCTAGCGGGAAACGTGCAGAAGCTGGCCGACGTGAATGAGATTTCCGCGAATGTGATTCCAGCGGCGGAGGTCTGAGACGGAAACGCCGAAACGATCGGCGATGCCACCGAGCGTGTCGCCGGGATGCACGCGATAGACGGATGCGTGCGCTCGCGCGGAGTGGTGCGCGTGACCATGCGGATCGCGCAGCGTCTGTCGGGATGAGCGGGAGCTGGGATCGGTGACGTACAAACGCTGACCGACGTGAATGAGGTTTCCGCGGATGTGATTCCAGCGGCGGAGGTTGGCCACAGAGACGTGGAAGCGATCGGCGATGCCGCCGAGGTTGTCTCCGGAGCGAATGCTGTAGACCGATGCGTGTGCGCTGCTGGAGTAGTGAACGCGGCCGCGCGCGTCGTAGCGGTAGGCGCGGCGCATGGGCGCGGCGATGCGCAGCAGGTGTCCGGCGTTGATGATGTTGCCGCGGATGTGATTCCAGATGCGGAGGTCGTAGACGCTGACGCCGAAGCGGTCGGCGATGCCGATGAGAGTATCGCCGGGGCGCACGCGATAGAGAACGGCGCGGCCGGGCATGAACCGCGGAGCACGCTCGGGAATGACGACGGCGTCGAGATCGGAGAGGTCGGAGGGTGAGTCGATCTGGTTGACTTCGGCGAGCTCGTCCTTGGAGACGTGGTACTGGCGCGCGATGGATGCGAGGGTGTCGCCGGGCTGGAGGAAGTGGAATCGCCAGGAGGCGCGCTTGTCGGCGGGAACCATGGCGATGTCGTGCTCGAAGGATTCCTTGGTGCCGACGGGGATGCGGAGGTCGAATGTTTCGCCGGGAGGGGTGACGCCGCGCAGCAGGCTTGGATTCAGGGCTTCGAGCTTCTGGATGGGCGCCCCGGTGATGTCAGAGACGAGGCGAAGGCTGATCTCGGTGTGCGTGGCGACGGTGTCGTATTCCATGGGCGGATCGGGCTTGAGGTCCGCGAGGCCATACTGCTGCGGGTTCTTTGCCATGATGGCGATGGCAAGAATGATGGGGACGTAGTTACGGGTTTCCGCCGGGAGGACGTCGCGCCTGTAGAGCTGCCAGAAGCTGGCGTAGCCGGTGCGCTGCACAGCGCGCTGCACGTTGCCCGCGCCCCAGTCATAGGCGGCCATGGCGAGGTACCAGTCGTCGAACTGGTCGTAGTCTTTCTTGATGAGGCGAGTGTAGGCCTCGGTGGCGAGCACGGGGTCGAAGCGTTCGTCGACCCATGCGTTGTGCTTGAGGCCATAAGGGCCATAGGGCATGAACTGCCACATGCCGCCGGCGCCGGAGTATGGATTGAGCGCGGTGGTGCGGAAGCCGGATTCGGCGACGGCCTGGTAGATGAGGTCCTGGGGCAGATGGGCCTTTTTGAGGACGCCCTCGATCATGGCTTTGTAGCGGCCTTCCCGTTGGAGGGAGGCGACGAGGGTGTCATGCCCGCGCTGGGTGTTCTCAAAGAAGTTGATGTAGCTGGCGACGTAGTCGTTGAGCTGTAGGGGAAGGTCGGACTTGGTGGTTTTGAGTTCGGCCTCGGCCTGTGCGGTGACTCTGGGATTGACGGGGAAGGTGACGCCGTTGGCGATGTCGACGGGAGCCTCGGCGTTCTGGGCGGATTCGAGGCCCTGCTTGAGTGCGTCCATTTCGAGGGTGTCGACGGAGCCGACGACGCGGTCAAATTCTTCTCGGAGGGGCTTGTCGGTCTGCAGGTTGACGCCGCACATGAGGAGTTGGTCGACGGCGGCGTTGAAGTCTTTCTTGGCGCTGGTGAAATTGCCCTGCTGGTACCGTGCCAGGCCGGAGTGATATTTCTCTTCGACGCCGGAAATGATTTCCTGATCGCGCTGGCTGACGTTGGATCCGACAAAGCTGGGAAGGGTTTCCGCAGGCTGGGCGGCGGAAACCGGTGCGGCGGCGGACTGTGGCGCACCAAGGGCCGGGGCAGATGCCCGTGACGGCACGGAGGTACGCGCGTGCTGCGGGCCGCAACCGGTGACGGTGATGAAAAGGATGCCCGCCAGAGTCGCGGAAACCAGAGTTTTGTTTACTGCCATTGCGATGGTGAGTGGCGTGTGCCCCTTTTATTGTAGGCTGCGAGCCGGAGAAATGCCGATGGTAAGATCAGCTTTTAGGGAAGTTTCCCGGAAAAGGCGTATTTTCCTGCCTGTAAAGATCCCTCATGGACAGCAAGTACATCCGTAATTTCGCGATTATCGCGCACATCGACCATGGCAAATCCACGCTTTCTGACCGTCTGCTGGAGCTGACGGGCTCGCTGACGGAGCGGGAGATGCAGGCGCAGGTGCTGGATGCGATGGACCTGGAGCGGGAGCGGGGCATCACGATCAAGGCGCATGCGGTGCGGATGCTGTACGCGGCCAAGGATGGGAACAGGTATCAGCTGAACCTGATCGACACGCCGGGGCACGTGGATTTCTCATACGAGGTGTCGCGGTCGCTGGCTTCGTGCGAGGGCGCGCTGCTGGTGGTGGATGCGTCGCAGGGCGTGGAAGCGCAGACGCTGGCGAATGCGTACCTGGCGATCAGCCATGGGCTTGAGATTATCCCGGTGATCAACAAGATCGACCTGCCGAGCGCGGACATCACGCGGACGCAGGAGATGATTGAGCAGGCCGTGGGGCTGGATGCGACAGACGCGATTGCGGTGAGCGCGAAGACGGGGTTGGGTGTGCCGGAACTGCTGGAAGCGGTGGTGAATCGGCTGCCGCCGCCGAAGGGCGACCCGAATGCGCCGCTGCAGGCGCTGATTTTCGACTCGTGGTTCGATGCGTATCGCGGGGTGATCGTGCTGGCGCGCGTGGTGAACGGAACGCTGCGCAAGGGGATGCGCATCCGGCTGATGTCGAACGGCAAGGTTTTTGATGTGGAGTCGATGGGCGTGCTGACGCCGAAGCCGGTGGAGATTGAAGAGCTTTCCGCCGGCGAAGTGGGATTTTTTGTGGCGACGATCAAGACGGTATCGGACACGAAGATCGGCGACACGGTGACCGAGGACGCGCGGCCGGCGAGCGAGCCGCTGCCGGGGTTTGAAGACATCAAGTCAATGGTGTTCGCGGGGATCTACACGGTGGATTCGCATGAGCACACGCTGCTGCGGGATGCGCTGGAAAAGCTGCGGCTGAACGACTCGTCGTTTTTCTTTGAGCCGGAGAGTTCGGCGGCGCTGGGGTTCGGTTTTCGCTGCGGATTCCTGGGGCTGCTGCACATGGAGATCATCCAGGAGCGGCTGGAGCGCGAGTTCGGGCTGGACCTGATTACGACAGCTCCGGGTGTGCGGTACAAGATCACGCTGACGGATGGAACGGTTGTCGAGGTGGACAATCCGTCGCGGTGGCCGGACCCGAGCGAGATCGAGCAGGTAGAAGAGCCTGTGATCCTAGCGACGATTCTGACGAATGAAGAGTATGTGGGCGGGATTCTGAAGCTGGTGGAAGAGAAACGCGGGCGGCAGAAGAATTTTGAGTACGTGACGCCGACGCGCGTGATGCTGACCTACGAGCTTCCGTTGAATGAGATCGTGCTGGACTTTTACGACCGTCTGAAGTCGGTGTCGCGCGGCTATGCATCGCTGGATTACCAGCTTACGGGGACGTGGGTTTCGCCGATGGTGAAGATGGACATCCTGGTGTCGGGCGAGCCGGTGGATGCGCTGTCGATTATCGTGCACCGCGATTTTGCGTACGAGCGCGGGCGGGCTCTGGTGTCGAAGATGCGGGAGCTGATTCCTCGGCAGCAGTTTGAGGTGGCGATCCAGGCGGCGATCGGGTCGAAGATCATCGCGCGCGAATCGGTTTCAGCGCTGCGCAAGAACGTGATTGCGAAGTGCTACGGCGGGGATATCTCCCGAAAGCGCAAGCTGCTGGAAAAGCAGAAGGAAGGCAAGAAGCGCATGAAGCGGATCGGGAAGGTG